>NZ_JBFALJ010000011.1:0-255817 GCF_040660195.1 Streptomyces sp. NPDC050147
CTATCAGACTCTTTCGTGTCCGATTTCCTCGGCGCCTTTCCGGTTCCCGCTCCGGCCTTTCGGCTTTCGCGTTTCCCTTTCCGGCGGCTCCGACTTTATCAGAAGTTCTGAGTCGGAATTCCCCCGCTCTCTTCGGGTCTGCTCCGAGCACGTGAGTGCCGGGCGCTTCCCTCTGCGGCGGAGACGTAAACGTACTGGAGCGGGGCGCCCCGATGCAAATCGAGGCGCCCCGCTCCTAGTTCACGCAGTGTCGGGGTCAGACCTCGACGACGACGGGAAGGATCATCGGGCGTCGGCGGTAGTTGTCCGAGACCCACTTGCCCAGCGTGCGGCGGATGAGTTGCTGCAGCTGGTGGGGCTCGACGACGCCGTCCTGGGCCGACTTCTCCAGGACCTCCTGGACCCTCGGCATGACCGCCGAGAACGCCGAGTCCTCGATGCCCGAGCCGCGGGCCTGGATGTGCGGGCCCCCGGTGATCTTGCCGGTGCTGGAGTCCACCACCACGAAGACCGAGATGATGCCCTCGTCCCCGAGGATCCTGCGGTCCTTCAGCGCGGGCTCGCCGACATCGCCCACGGAGAGGCCGTCGACGTACACGTAACCCGCCTGGACCTTGCCGACGATCTTCGCCTTGCCCTCGACGAGGTCGACGACGACGCCGTCCTCGGCGATCACGATGCGGTCGTGCGGAACGCCCGTGAGAGCGCCGAGTTCGGCGTTGGCGCGCAGGTGGCGCCATTCGCCGTGTACCGGCATCAGGTTCTTGGGCTTGCAGATGTTGTAGAAGTACAGGAGCTCGCCGGCCGACGCGTGGCCGGAGACGTGTACCTTCGCGTTGCCCTTGTGGACGACGTTCGCTCCCCAGCGGGTCAGGCCGTTGATCACGCGGTAGACCGCGTTCTCGTTGCCGGGGATGAGCGACGACGCCAGGATCACCGTGTCGCCCTGGACGATGCGGATCTGGTGGTCGCGGTTGGCCATCCGGGAGAGGGCCGCCATCGGTTCACCCTGCGAGCCCGTGCAGACGAGCACTACCTGGCTGTCCGGGAGGTCGTCGAGCGTCTTGACGTCCACCACCAGGCCCGGCGGGACCTTCAGGTAACCCAGGTCCCTCGCGATGCCCATGTTGCGGACCATCGAGCGGCCGACGAAGGCGACCCTGCGGCCGTACTCGTGGGCGGCGTCCAGGATCTGCTGGATGCGGTGGACGTGGCTGGCGAAGCTCGCGACGATGATCCGCTTCTGGGCGCCCGCGAAGACGCCCCGGATCACGTTCGAGATGTCGCGCTCCGGCGGGACGAAGCCCGGGACCTCGGCGTTCGTCGAGTCGGAGAGAAGGAGGTCGATGCCCTCCTCGCTCAGCCGCGCGAACGCGTGCAGGTCGGTGAGGCGGCCGTCCATCGGCAGCTGGTCCATCTTGAAGTCGCCGGTGGCGACCACCATGCCCGCGGGGGTGCGGACGGCGACGGCCAGGGCGTCCGGGATGGAGTGGTTGACCGCGATGAATTCGCAGTCGAACGGGCCCAGGCGCTCACGGTCACCCTCGACGACCTCGAGCGTGTACGGACGGATGCGGTGCTCCTGGAGCTTCGCCTCGATGAGCGCGAGGGTCAGCTTGGAGCCGATCAGCGGGATGTCCGGCTTCTCGCGGAGGAGATAGGGGACACCGCCGATGTGGTCCTCGTGGCCGTGCGTGAGCACGATGCCGTCGATGTCGTCGAGGCGGTCCCTGATGGACGTGAAGTCCGGCAGGATCAGGTCGATTCCGGGCTGCTCCTCCTCGGGGAAGAGCACTCCGCAGTCGACGATCAGCAGGCGACCGTTGTACTCGAATACGGTCATGTTGCGGCCGATCTCGCCGAGGCCGCCCAACGGGGTGACCCGCAGGCCGCCCTTCGGGAGCTTGGGCGGGGCGCCGAGTTCAGGATGCGGATGACTCAAAAGACTCTCCTCACCAGACGCGCCACGTACCTCCAGGGCACGTGGCGCGCATGACGTTCGTGCAGTAGCAGTTGTCTGTGTGTGTGCAGGACGGGGTCCTGCGGTGTTTCGCGTATTCAGTTGTGAAGTCTGTGGCTACAGCTGTACCCCGCCGGCGGAGAGGTCGATCTTGAGCTGCGCCGTCTCGGCGTGCGACAGCTCGACCAGGGGCAGGCGCAGCGGTCCCGCGGGGCGGCCCTGCAGGGCGAGCGCCGCCTTGGTGGTGATCACACCCTGCGTACGGAACATGCCGGTGAAGACCGGGAGCAGCTTCTGGTGGATCTCGGTGGCCTTCTGTACGTCCCCCGTGGCGTACGCGTCGAGCATCGCGCGCAGCTCCGGCGTGACGACGTGGCTGACGACGGAGACGAAGCCGCAGGCGCCGACGGAGAGCAGCGGGAGGTTCAGCATGTCGTCGCCGGAGTACCAGGCGAGGCCGGAGCGGGCGATGGCCCAGCTGGCGCGGCCGAGGTCCCCCTTGGCGTCCTTGTTGGCGACGATCCGCGGGTGCTCGGCGAGGCGGACGATCGTCTCGGTGTTGATCGGTACGCCACTGCGGCCGGGGATGTCGTAGAGCATGACCGGCAGCTCGGTGCTGTCGGCGATCGCGGTGAAGTGCCTGAGGAGGCCCTCCTGCGGGGGCTTGTTGTAGTACGGCGTGACGGTCAGGAGACCGTGGGCGCCGACACGCTCGGCGTCGCGGGCGAGCTCGATGCTGTGGCGAGTGTCGTTCGTGCCGACGCCCGCGACGACGTGGGCGCGGTCTCCGACTGCTTCCACTACGGCCCGTACGAGCTCGGCTTTCTCCGCGTTGCTGGTGGTCGGGGACTCACCGGTGGTGCCGTTGATGACGAGGCCGTCGTTGCCTGCGTCCACCAAGTGGGCGGCGAGCCGCTGCGCGCCGTCGAGGTCGAGTGCGCCGTCCGCCGTGAAGGGCGTGACCATGGCGGTGAGGACCCTGCCGAAGGGGGTCTGCGGAGTGGAGGTCGGAGCCATGGGTAACACGCTACTCGCTGCTCAGCGCGTGGTCCCCCCTCGGGGGATGTGTGCGGACCTGACAAGTGAGGAGCCCGGCACTGCCTGCTCGGGGGTTCAAGCAGTGCCGGGTCCGTTTGATCAGGCTAGATGAACTTCTCGAAATGCCGCAATACGGACACCTCGCTCAGCCCACCCGTACATCAGTGCCTTACGGAGCCACACGTCCGTTGGCGTTGAACGCGGCGTGCGTGAGGGGCATGAGCTTGGCCCACTGCTCCTCCATCTTCTCGCCCACCATCTCGATCTCCCGCTGCGGGAAGGACGGGACCTTGGCGAGCTCGTGCTGCGTACGCAGGCCGAGGAAGTGCATCAGCGAACGGGCGTTGCACGTCGCGTACATCGACGAGAAGAGACCGACCGGCAGGACCGCGCGGGCGACTTCGCGGGCGACGCCGGCGGCGAGCATCTCCTGATACGCCTCGTACGCCTGGCGGTAGGAGTCCTCCATGACGCGGCCCGTGAGCTCCTGCTGGGCCTGGGTGCCCTCCACGAAGACGTACTTCCCGGGGCGGCCCTCCTGGACCAGCTTGCGGGACTCGTCAGGGACGTAGAACGTCGGCTGGAGCTCCCTGTAGCGGCCCGACTCCTCGTTGTACGACCAGCCCACGCGGTGGCGCATGAACTCGCGGAAGACGAAGATCGGGGCGCTGATGAAGAACGTCATCGAGTTGTGCTCGAAGGGGCTGCCGTGGCGGTCCCGCATCAGGTAGTTGATCAGGCCCTTGGAACGCTCGGGGTCCTTCTGGAGCTCCTCCAGGGACTGCTCACCGGCAGTGGAGACACGCGCGGCCCACAGGACGTCGGAGTCGGTCGCGGCATGCTTCACCAACTCGACGGTGACCTCGCTGCGGAAGCTGGGCTTGAGGTCTTCGGTGGGGGTCTCGCTCACTGGCGGGGTCCTTCCATGTGCATCACTCGGGCGGCGCCCACTCTATGGCCCGGCACTGACAATCGGCCGTTCGGTGCCTCGCCGCGACAATCTTCGGCAATCTTCAGCGAATTTGGTGAAAGCGGGCACCTTTTGGGTGTTTCGAGCGTCTGACTGGACAACAGAGTTTCGTTCGAGTCGCGTGAGGAGAAACGCACCCCATGTTCCGTCGGCGCGAGCCCGTTCCGTTCGCCTTCATCGCCGAAGCCGACAAGTTCCGCAGCAATGTCACTCCCCCACCCCGAGAGCGGGCTTCGGCCTCTCAGGTCATGGGCCGCACCCTGGTCGGCCTGGTCGTGGTCGCCGGCCTCGCGGGTTCCCTGCTGTTCGGCATGCCCGCCCTGTCGCCCGATCAGTCACCCGCACAGAACCAGCAGTCCGAGGCCTCGAACAGTCGATGACGACCGTCCTGGCCCCCTGACTCTCCCCCACTGCCCTGAAGGCGTGGGAGGCACCCCCATGGCCCCCACGGGTGGTAGCCGGGAGCAGGGCTCGATAGCCTCACCGGGCACAGCCCGTGCGTGGATCGAGTGAGGATTCAGTCGTGCCCCTGCCCTTCCTGACGGCGGACCGTGCCTTTGACGAGGCGGCGGACGACGCTGCGCTGCCGTTCGACGACCGCGACCACTGGCGTCGGCCCTACCGGCCGGGTCCGTGGCGGGTGGGGGCGGCGGCGCTGCTCCTGCTGCTCGCCTCGTACGTCCTCGTCGCCGCAGTGATCATCGCGCTCACGGACTCACTCGGGGGTGCCGCGATCTGCGCGGGGCTCGCGGCGACCGTCATCGTGAGCGCGCTGCGGCTGCTGCGCATGGGTACCTGGGTGAGCGCGCACGGGCTGCGCCGTGTGGCCTTCCTGACGACGCAGACGGTGCCGTGGGCGCAAGTCATGACGGTGCGTACGACGCAGCAGCCCGTGCGGTGGCTCGGGCTGCCCCGCACCGTGCAGGGGCAGGCGCTCGTCCTCGTACGCCGGGATCAGCAGGCGGAGGGGCAGCGGCCGTTGCTCACCGACCGCAACGCCGACTTCCTGGCGCGGTACGAGGCGTTCAACCGGGCGGCCGACTCCATCGAGGTGTGGGCGGACGAGTACCGCCGAACCGCCTGACCCACGACGCTAGACGTTCACCGGCCTGCCCGCGTGCAGCGCGATCGCGCGCTGCATCGCCTGGCGCGCACGCGGGGTGTCCCGGGCGTCGTGATAGGCGACGGCGAGGCGGAACCAGCAGCGCCAGTCGTCGGGCGAGTCCTCGGTCTCGGCCTTGCGCCGGGCGAAGACCTCGTCGGCCGAGTCGCGGTCGATGCGACCGCTCGGCGTGCGCTTCAACTCGTCCACCGGCAGGCCGCCTTCGGCCTCGAGCTCGGCGGCGAGGCGGTTGGCACGCTGGACGAACTGGGTGTTCTTCCAGAGGAACCAGACGCCGATGAACGGCAGGATCAGCACCGCGACACCGAAAGTGACAGTGAGCGCGGTGCCGTGCTGTATCAGGAGTACGCCGCGGCTGCCGACCAGGACGAAGTAGACGACCAGGACGGCAGCCGTGACGGCGTAAGTGATCTTTGCTCGCATGAGGGTCAGCCGGCCCGTGTCAGTTCAGATCCAGGAAGTGTTCCAGGCCGAACGTCAGGCCCGGAGTGCTCACCACACGGCGTACGCCGAGCAGGATGCCCGGCATGAAGCTGCTGTGGTGCAGCGAGTCGTGCCGCACGGTGAGCGTCTCGCCCTCGCCGCCGAGCAGCACCTCCTGGTGGGCCAGGAGACCGCGCAGCCGCACGGAGTGCACCGGCACACCGTCGACGTCCGCGCCTCGGGCGCCGTCGAGCGCTGTCGTCGTGGCGTCGGGCTGCGGGGCGCTGCCTGCCTCCCGACGGGCCTCGGCGATGAGCTGGGCGGTGCGCGTGGCGGTGCCGCTGGGGGCGTCCGCCTTGTTCGGGTGGTGCAGCTCGACGACCTCGACGGACTCGAAGTACGGCGCCGCGATCTGCGCGAACTTCATGGTGAGGACCGCGCCGATGGAGAAGTTCGGGGCGATCAGGACACCGGTCTCGGGCGAAGCGGCCAGCGCAGTCTCCAGCTGGGCGACGCGCTCGTCGGTCCAGCCCGTCGTACCGACCACGGCGTGGATGCCGTGGCGCACGCAGAAGTCCAGATTGCCCATCACCGAGCCGGGGTTGGTCAGTTCGACCGCGACCTGGGCGCCGGTCTCCACCAGCGTGTCCAGCGAGTCGCCCCGGCCAAGCGCGGCGACCAGTTCCAGGTCGTCGGCGGCTTCGACGGCTCGGACGGCCTCGGAGCCGATCCGGCCCTTGGCTCCGATGACCGCCACGCGCAGCTTGCTCATGTACCTGATTCCTTAAGGGAGTTGAGCGAGTTAGGAGACCGCTTCGTGCAGGCGGGCGGCCTGCTTGTCCTTGAGCGGGCCGATGGCCGACAGCGAAGGACGGTGGCCGAGGACCTCGCGTGCGACCTCTCGGACCTCGTCCGGGGTGACCGCCGCGATCTTGGCCAGCATGTCGTCGACCGACATCTGCTCGCCCCAGCACAGCTCGCTCTTGCCGATACGGTTCATCAGCGCGCCGGTGTCCTCGAGACCGAGGACCGTGGAGCCCGCGAGCTGGCCGATCGCGCGGCCGATCTCGTCATCGCTCAGGCCGTCCTGCGCGACCTGGTCGAGTTCGTCGCGGCAGATCTTCAGCACGTCGTGCACCTGGCTCGGGCGGCAGCCCGCGTACACGCCGAAGAGGCCGGTGTCGGCGAAGCCCGACGTGTACGAGTACACGCTGTAGGCCAGGCCGCGCTTCTCCCGTACCTCCTGGAAGAGGCGGGACGACATGCCGCCGCCAAGCGCGGTGTTCAGGACGCCCATGGCCCAGCGGCGCTCGTCCGTGCGGGCCAGGCCCGGCATGCCGAGGATGACGTGGGCCTGCTCGGTCTTGCGGTTGACGATCTCGACGCGGCCCGCCGTGCGCAGGGTGCGGGAGCCCTGGCGCGGGACCACCGGGATCGCGTCGGTGCGGTGGAGGGCGCCGGCCTTCTCGAAGGCGGCGCGGACCTGGCGTACGACCTTGTTGTGATCCACGTTGCCCGCGGCCGCGACCACGAGGTGGGTCGGGTCGTAGTGCTTCTTGTAGAAGCGGCGGATCCGATCGGCGGTGAGGGCGTTGACCGTCTCCTCGGTGCCGAGGACGGGGCGGCCGAGGGGGGTGTCCCCGAGCATCGTGTGCGCGAACAGGTCGTGCACGCAGTCGCCCGGGTCGTCCTCGGTCATCGCGATCTCTTCGAGGATGACGCCGCGCTCGGCGTCGACGTCCTCCTGGCGGATCAGGGAGCCCGTCAGCATGTCGCAGACGACGTCGATGGCCAGCGGCAGGTCGGTGTCGAGCACGCGTGCGTAGTAGCACGTGTACTCCTTCGCCGTGAACGCGTTCATCTCGCCGCCGACCGCGTCGAGCGCGGACGAGATGTCGAGGGCGCTGCGCTTCTTGGTGCCCTTGAAGAGCAGGTGCTCCAAGTAGTGCGTGGCGCCGTTCAGGGACGGCGTCTCGTCACGGGATCCGACGTTCGCCCAGATCCCGAAGGTCGCGGAGCGTACGGAGGGCAGGGTCTCGGTGACGACACGGAGGCCGCCCGGCAGCGTCGTACGGCGGACCGTGCCGATGCCGTCCTTGCCCTTGAGGAGGGTTTGGGTACGGGCGACGGCCCGCCCCTCCGAAGAGGGGCGGGCCGTCGTCGTGGTGCTACGTGACGTCACTTGTCGGTGTCGTCCTTCTGGTCGTCGTCGCCCTCTTCACCCTCGATGACGGGGATGAGGGAGAGCTTGCCGCGGGAGTCGATCTCGGCGATCTCGACCTGGACCTTCTGGCCCACGCCGACGACGTCCTCGACGTTCTCCACGCGCTTGCCGCCGGCGAGCTTGCGGATCTGCGAGATGTGCAGCAGACCGTCCTTGCCCGGCATCAGGGACACGAACGCACCGAAGGTGGTGGTCTTGACGACCGTACCCAGGTAGCGCTCGCCGACCTCCGGCATGGTCGGGTTGGCGATGCCGTTGATCGTGGCGCGGGCGGCCTCGGCCTGCGAGCCCTGCTGGGCACCGATGTAGATGGTGCCGTCGTCCTCGATCGTGATGTCGGCGCCGGTGTCCTCCTGGATCTGGTTGATCATCTTGCCCTTCGGGCCGATGACCTCACCGATCTTGTCCACCGGGATCTTGACCGTGATGATGCGCGGCGCGTTCGGGGACATCTCGTCCGGAACGTCGATCGCCTCGTTCATCACGTCGAGGATGTGCAGACGCGCGTCACGGGCCTGCTTCAGCGCGGCGGCCAGGACCGAGGCGGGGATGCCGTCGAGCTTGGTGTCGAGCTGGAGCGCGGTCACGAACTGCTTCGTACCGGCGACCTTGAAGTCCATGTCACCGAACGCGTCCTCCGCACCGAGGATGTCGGTGAGGGCGACGTAGTGCGTCTGGCCGTCGATCTCCTGGGAGATCAGGCCCATGGCGATACCGGCGACGGCGGCCTTCAGCGGCACACCGGCGTTCAGCAGCGACATCGTCGAGGCGCAGACCGAGCCCATGGACGTCGAACCGTTCGACCCGAGGGCCTCGGAGACCTGACGGATCGCGTACGGGAAGTCCTCGCGCGAGGGGAGCACCGGCACGATGGCGCGCTCGGCGAGCGCGCCGTGGCCGATCTCGCGGCGCTTCGGCGAACCGACGCGGCCGGTCTCGCCGACGGAGTACGGCGGGAAGTTGTAGTTGTGCATGTAGCGCTTGCGCGTCACCGGCGAAAGGGTGTCGAGCTGCTGCTCCATGCGGAGCATGTTGAGGGTGGTGACGCCCAGGATCTGGGTCTCGCCACGCTCGAACAGCGCCGAGCCGTGCACGCGCGGGATGGCCTCGACCTCGGCGGCGAGCGTACGGATGTCCGTGAGGCCACGGCCGTCGATGCGGACCTTGTCCTTGATGACACGCTCGCGGACCAGCTTCTTGGTCAGCGCGCGGTAGGCACCGGAGATCTCCTTCTCGCGGCCCTCGAACTGCGGGAGCAGCTTCTCGGAGGCGATCTCCTTGATGCGGTCGAGCTCGGCCTCGCGCTCCTGCTTGCCGGCGATGGTCAGCGCCTGGGAGAGCTCCGACTTCACGGCAGCGGTCAGGGCCTCCAGGACGTCGTCCTGGTAGTCCAGGAAGACCGGGAACTCGCCGGTGGGCTTGGCGGCCTTGGCGGCGAGGTCCGACTGGGCCTTGCAGAGGGCCTTGATGAAGGGCTTCGCGGCCTCAAGACCGGCGGCGACGACCTCTTCGGTCGGCGCCTCGGCGCCGTCCTGGACGAGCTGGATGGTCTTCTCGGTGGCCTCGGCCTCGACCATCATGATCGCGACGTCGCCGTCCTCGAGGACGCGACCGGCGACGACCATGTCGAAGACGGCGTCCTCGAGCTCGGTGTGCGTCGGGAAGGCGACCCACTGGCCCTTGATCAGCGCGACACGCGTGCCACCGATCGGGCCCGAGAAGGGCAGGCCGGCCAGCTGCGTGGAGCAGGAGGCGGCGTTGATCGCGACCACGTCGTACAGGTGGTCGGGGTTGAGCGCCATGATCGTCTCGACGATCTGGATCTCGTTGCGCAGGCCCTTCTTGAAGGAAGGACGCAGCGGGCGGTCGATCAGGCGGCAGGTCAGGATCGCGTCCTCGGAGGGACGACCCTCACGGCGGAAGAACGAACCGGGGATCTTGCCGGCGGCGTACTGCCGCTCCTCGACGTCCACCGTGAGGGGGAAGAAGTCGAGCTGGTCCTTGGGCCGCTTGGAAGCGGTGGTGGCCGACAGCACCATGGTGTCGTCGTCCAGGTATGCGACGGCGGAGCCTGCGGCCTGCTTGGCCAGGCGGCCCGTCTCGAAGCGGATGGTGCGGGTGCCGAACGTGCCGTTGTCGATAACGGCCTCGGCGTAGTGGGTCTCGTTCTCCACTGTTCTCCTACGTGTCTACGTTTCGTCTTCTCGCCCCTGGGCCCGTGTGGCCCGGGAGCGGCGTCCCATGCGTCCTTCGTGGACGGGGACTGTGTGGAGAAGCGCGCCGTGTGTGCGGGCCGGTCTTCGATCGAAGCTCCCGGGGGTTTCGCCCGGGGGCCACTACCGAAGATCGGCGGCGGCTGGTGCGCCTCTCCTTCGTGAGGTCGTACTGGGTGTCCCCCGGGCGCTGGACCATGGTGATCCCTGCCCGCGGGGACGTGCTTATGTCACCAGACTACAAAGCGTCGGTGACAATGCGCACGTACAGCAAAGGGAGCGGCTCCCTCTTGCGTGGGAACCGCTCCCTTCACGATGTCTTACTTCGCGCCCGCCGCACCGCGACGGATGCCCAGACGGTCCACCAGCGCACGGAAGCGCTTGATGTCCTTCTTGGCCAGGTACTGCAGCAGACGGCGGCGCTGACCGACCAGGATCAGCAGACCACGACGGGAGTGGTGGTCGTGCTTGTGGGTCTTGAGGTGCTCGGTCAGGTCCGAGATACGGCGGGAGAGCATGGCGACCTGGACCTCGGGGGAGCCGGTGTCGCCCTCCTTCTGGCCGAACTCGGTCATGATCTGCTTCTTCGTAGCGGCGTCGAGCGACACGCTTACTCCTCGTAGTCTTTTCGTGGCCACCGAGTGCCCCTGGTCTACATCGCAGGGGAGCTTCCACAACTCGGGAGGCGAGGTCCGCTGGGCGCTGCCCTCAGGTCCTTGGTCGAGGTGTCGACCTTGGGGGTCCGGGGGCGCGTACACATACGGCCGTTACATAGCGTACCAGTCGGCTTGTGGGCGGCTGACGGGGCTCGTGCTCAGGCCGCCGCGTTGACTGACAGGGCTCCTGTCCAGGCCGCCGCGCCGGTGCGTGGCGCCCCGCGGGACGGGGGCGCTGCGGCTCAGGCCGCGGTGCCTCAGATCCCTTCGATGCCCAAGGCCCCGAAGGCCATCCCTTCCCAGGGTCCACCATTCTCCGCGAACAGCTCCCTGGGGGCGAAGAAGATCCGGCCGTCCTCGATGATGATCTCGGTCTCCTGTGGATCCTCCATCTTGAGGCGGTCCGGCATGCTGAAGAACAGATACGGGGTCTGCTTGCCCGTACGTGGATCCAGGCTCAGTACGGCGGCCGGTGCGAAGCTGTCGCTGCTCGGCCGGAACGCGAGCAGCTTGCCGCCGCTCATTCGCAAGGGATGGATCGGGAGATCCGGCTTCGAGTCGAACTTCCTGACCGTCTTCCCCGTACTCAGGTCGTACGAGACGATCCAGTTGTCCGCGAGCCTTCCCTCGTCGGTCGCGACGAACAGCTGATCACGCCCGACCACGATGGCGTCACACGTCTCCACATTGCCGAAGAGCTGCCTGTGGCAATTGTCGAGGAAGCGGTCTTCCGGCATGTCAATCGTGGCTTGGTACTCACCCTGATCATCGAGGGTGATCAAGTCCGTGACAGTGATGTCCCCGGCTGAAACGGCAAGCACCACGGGGTCGGACGAAACCAAGTAGACGCGCCCCACCCCGCGAGTCACCTTGTAGGTCCACTCCGCCTCACCCGTCCGGGGCCTCACCTTCTGGACCTTGAACCGGGGCTCCGAGGCGTCTCCGCACTGGGCCAGTGCGAGCAGGTCGCGGCCTCCCGCGAAGCCGAGGTCCCGGCACTCCGTCGAAGCCGAGGTCGACCACAGCTCCCGTCCGCGCTTCATGTCGTACGCGACTGAGCCGTAGCCCCACGCCACGGCGACGGTGCCACGCGTCATGGTGACGTTGGTGTTCGGCGCGTAGGCGCCCTTGGCGTCGGGCAGCTTCACCTGCCAGAGCTTCTCGCCGGTGTTCAGGTCGAAGAAGGCCAGCTGGGTGCAGGAGTACTTGTCCTCGGCTTCGGTCCCCTTGCCCTTGTCCTTCTTGTCCTTCTTGCCGTCGCCCTTCTTGCTCTTGCCCTTCTTGCTCTTGCCCTTGTTGTCCTTGCCCTTGTTGTCCTTGGGCTTCTTGCCCTTGCTGTCCTCGTCGTCCTTGACTCCCCTGCCCACACGTTCTTGCAGGAGGACAGCCGTGCGGCCGTCAGCGGTGACGTGGCGGGTGGTGTCACAGATCGGACCGGTCAGCTCTTTGGACCAGTCTTCCTCGAACGTGCCGAACTTGAAGCTCTTGAGGGTGCTGCCGATGCCCCTGACGAAGTTCTTGTCCGTGGCCCACGCACCGGGGGCGCGCACGGACTCTTTCTTGAACTTCTTCTCGAACTCGTCCTCGTTGTAGTCGACGGCCAGGCGGCCCTCAGGGGTCCGGGGGAGCTTCTCGACGGTGTCCCGGATGTCGTCCGGTGCCTGCCGGGCAGCCGTCGGGTTCTTCCCCTGTTGCTCATCGTCGCTGCCGGCCGCCGCCCAGATGATGCCGCTGCCCATACACAGGACGAGCGCCAGCAGAACAACCAGCACCCTCGTACGACGCTTCTTCTTGTTCACCCGGTCCGCGGTCAACGCGGATTGGGTGAAGGGTGAATGGGGCGGGCCATAGCTCATGCAGGAGAGCCTTCCTTGATCTGAGAGATGCCGGGAACGCAGCACCAACTGGCCGGTAAGCGAGCCTTATTGAACATGATCGGCACGGCACCACTCGGCACGGCACGGCACGGCAGGGCAGGGCAGGGCAGGGCAGGGCAGGGCAGAGCAGAGCGGGGCGGGGAGCGAGATCGGCGGATGCATGCGTCGCGGTGGGAACGGGTGACCGACGCGAACCCGATAAGAACCCCTGGTGACCGACTCATTGCGCTGCGTGCGTATGCGCCTCCAAGTAGGCTGAGCCAACGGTTGGTTCGCGCGCGGGGAAGGGGTTGTCTCACCATGGCCGAGGCACAGGACGAGGACGTCAAGGCTCGCAAAGAGCGCGAGAAGGACGAGCTTTATGCCCTCGACATCTCCGGCGTCGAATGGCACAGCGCGCCCGGCACGGAAGAGGCGCAGGAGCGGGTCGAGATCGCCTACCTTCCGCAGGGCGCAGTCGCGATGCGGTCGTCGCTCAACCCCGAAACCGTACTTCGCTACACCGAAGCGGAGTGGACCGCTTTCGTGCTCGGCGCACGAGACGGCGAGTTCGACCTGGAGCCGGCGCCTCACAACGGCGGGGTCCCTGCGGACGACACGAACGCGGCCCCCGCCCCCGGAGCCACGGAGTGAGCCGGGTGTCGCCACTCGGGTGACCCCGCGGCGGTCGCTCGTGCAGCCACCGTCAGCGTCGATGCTGTCGGATACGTCGAGCGTCGCAGGGCCGGCCAGGAGTCACAGGGGTGGCTGGACCGCGAAAGCTTCCAGCCACCCCTTCTCTCGCGACCGAGCACACTGCTCCCCCAGCTCTCCAATTTGCGGATTCTTGTCGCTTGTTGCGGTGATTTGGCCATGCTGTTTCGCGAGTGTGCGGAGCTTGAGGGTGCGGAGTAACACAAAGGACAGGATTCGTGGGGTGGGCTGCCCTGCCGTGCTGGTGCTTTTGGTGATTAGGCTGGGACTGGGCGCGTCGCCAGAACCCGCGAGTGGGTGGTTCGCGTCCATCACGGGGAGAGCCAAGGCGGATCGGACGACAGGAACGGTCGCCCCCCACCACGGCACGAGGGTGCTCGACCACACCAGGAGGCATTGTGAACAGCGATCGGGACGAGATCCGCGGGGGCTGGGACACACCCGTCGATGATCAGTCCGACGCGGAGTCCGCTGCCGAGACGACGGGCGAGTTCACCATCGACTACGCCCCGCCTGCCTGGTATACGCAGAATGCGTCCGGTAGTGCTGGGGAGACTCCTTCGGCTTCGGCTTCGGCTTCGGCTTCGGCTGCCGCGCCCGCATCGCCGCCGGTCTCTTCGCCCGCTTCTCCGCCTGCGGCTTCTGCTGAGCCCGCCGCTCCTCCCGTCGCTCCTGAGCCTCCGGCTCCGCCGGTAGCGCAGCCCACTGCTGTGCCGAAGCTGCCGGTGGGAGGCGGGTTTCAGCCTCGGGCGGATTGGGCTGCGCCGGTTGCGCCGGTCCCGCCGATTGCGTCTGCACCTGAGCCTGAGTCCTCCGCGTCGGCGCCCACGCCCGCCGCGCCGGGTCCGGCTTCCTCTTCCTCTGACCCTGATCCTGAGGCTGGTTCGCCTTCGGGGGGCGCTGCCGACTGGAGTGGTGCCGTTGCCGGTGTCGCCTCCTCTGTGCATGTGACCGGCGTTGTGCCTAAGCCTGAGGTTGCTTCAGAGCCGGAAGCTGAGGCAGAGCCGGAGGCTGAGCCTGTCGCCGCGCCTCCTGCCGGCGTCGAGCCTTTCGCCGATGACAGTGGCGATCTGGAGAGTGGCGCCACCATGCGGTTCTCCTCTGCCGCCCTGAAGCGGGAGATCGAGGAGCGGGCCGCCGCGGAGGCTCCGCAGGACGATGCCGATGACGAGGTCAAGGGCGAGGGCCAGGGCGAGGGCGAGGGCCAGGGCGAGGGCGAAGAGGTTGATCTCCTCTCCTCAGAGTCTGCGGAAGCCTCGGATGCGGATGCGGATGCGGATGCGTCGGACGAGGGTGACCTTGGGCTTGATGATGAGCGGCCTGAGTCGTCTCTTCTCGCGGCAGCCGGCCTCTCCGTCGGTGACAGCCACGACGATGACGCGCCGCCTTCTGGTGAGGCTGGTGGAGAGCCCGACTCGGGCGAGGGTGATTCCGCCTCGGCTGATGATGTCGAGGACTCCGTCGCTGGTGCTGACGGTGCCGATGGCGTCCGTGATGCCGTTCCGCAGGACGCCGTGCCTGCCGCGCCCGCCGATGACGTCCAGGACTCCGTGCCGCCCTCCTGGACTCCGCCGCCCGCGCCGCACGGTGGGCTTCCGCCGCTGCCGCCCGCCTTCCAGCCCGCCGCGCCCACGTCTGCGCCGCAGTGGCCCGCGCCTTCCCAGGCCGTGACGCCTCCCGCCGAGTCTGCACCGGCACCAGCACAGGCCGCCGAACCCGTGCAGGCGCAGCCTCAGGCCGCGCAGGCCCCGGCTCCTGCTCCTGCTCCTGTCCAGCCGCAGGCTCCGCAGCAGCCCGCGCCTCCGGCGTGGCCCTCGCCCACCGGGCCCGTGGCTCCCTCGCCCGTTGCCGATGCTCCGGCGCCGCCGCCGAGTGGGTACGGGTTCCCGCAGGCCGGTGCGCCCGCCCAAGCTCCCGCCCCGACTCCGGCTCCGGCTCCGGCTCCTGTGACGCCTGCTCCGGCTCCAACTCCGGCACCGGCACCGGCACCCGAAGCGCCTGTTCCGCCCGCCGGGTATGGGTTCCCGCAGGCCGGTCCTCAGGCGCCTGCTCCCGTCGCGCCTTCGCAGCAGGGCAGTTACGGCTTCCCACAGCAAGGGGGCGCTCCCTTGCCGCCGAGCGGTTATGGGTTCCCCCAGCAGGGTGCGCCCGCTCCGGCCGACCCCAACGCCCAGGCGCCCCAGGGAAGTTACGGCTTCCCTCAACCGCCCGCGCCTCAGGCCCAGCAGCCGCTTCCGCCCGCCGTTGCGCAGCAGCAGCCGGCGCCGCAGGCCATGCCGCAGTCCTCTGCTCCCGTACAGCCGCAGCAGCAACAGCCGCAGCCGCTTCCGGCCCAGCAGCAACCCCAGGCTCAGCCGCAGCCGCAAGCCCAGCCTCCGGCTCAGCCGCAGCCGCCCGTCGATCCCCGTACCGGTGCCGCATGGCCGCAGCCTGTGCAGCATGATCAGCGTGAGCGGACCAATCCCGGGGCGCCCCTCGGGTACACCGCCGCCGTCGAGCTTTCCTCCGACCGGTTGTTGCGCAACAACAAGCCCAAGGCCAAGAGCAGTCGGCCCGTTGCCGGTGGGTCCCGGTTCAAGATCGGCGGCAAGAAGGAAGAGGCCGAGCGGCAGCGGAAGTTGGAGCTGATCCGGACTCCGGTGCTGTCCTGCTATCGCATCGCCGTCATCAGTTTGAAGGGTGGTGTCGGCAAGACCACGACCACCACCGCGCTCGGCTCGACTCTTGCCACCGAGCGGCAGGACAAGATCCTTGCCATCGACGCCAACCCCGATGCCGGTACGCTCGGGCGCCGCGTGCGCCGCGAGACCGGGGCCACCATCCGTGACCTCGTGCAGGCGATCCCGTACCTCAACTCGTACATGGACATCCGGCGCTTCACCTCGCAGGCCGCGTCCGGGCTCGAGATCATCGCCAATGACGTCGATCCGGCCGTGTCGACCACCTTCAATGACGAGGACTACCGGCGCGCGATCGATGTGCTCGGGAAGCAGTATCCGATCATCCTGACCGACTCCGGTACGGGGCTGCTCTACAGCGCCATGCGGGGGGTTCTCGACCTTGCTGATCAGCTGATCATCATCTCCACGCCGTCCGTGGATGGTGCCAGCAGCGCGTCGACGACGTTGGACTGGTTGTCCGCGCATGGGTACGCCGACCTTGTTTCGCGTTCCATCACCGTCATCTCGGGGGTGCGTGAGACCGGGAAGATGATCAAGGTTGATGACATCGTGTCGCACTTTGAGACGCGGTGCCGGGGTGTTGTCGTCATTCCGTTCGATGAGCATCTTGCTGCTGGTGCGGAAGTCGATCTCGACATGATGCGGCCCAAGGTGCGGGAGGCGTACTTCAATCTCTCCGCGATGGTCGCGGAGGACTTTGTGCGGGCTCAGCAGCAGCAGGGGCTCTGGACTTCGGACGGGAATCCGCCGCCGGTCGTGGCTCCGCCTCTGCCTGGCCAGGGGGCCTATCCCGGTCAGGCGCAGCAGGTTCCTGGTCAGCAAGTTCCTGGTCAGCAGGCTCCCGTGCCGGGGCAGCAGCCGTACGGTGGGCAGGCGCCGTATCCGGGGCAGGCGCCTCAGCCTGGGCAGGTGCCTCAGCCCGGGCAGGTACCTCAGCAGCCTTACGCTCCTCAGCAGCCTCAGCCGCAGCCGCATCAGCAGCAGCCCGGCGGGCAGCCCTACCCCCAGCCGGGGGCTCCCCAGGGGTGGCAGAACGCCGCACCGCCGCAGGCGCCTGCGGCTCCGGGGCCGGGGCAGCCGTTCCAGGCGCCTCAGGGGCAGCCGCAGCCGGGGCAGGTGCCTTCTGGTCAGCCTCAGGATGGGCAGGCGCCGCCGCCGCCCGTTCAGCCTGGACAGCCGTTCCAGCCTGGTGCGCCCTACCAGCCGCAGCCTCCGGCGCCGGAAGCGCCCCAGCAGTAGTCTCCGCTGCCTTCTCGACTGGGCCCGCACCAATCCCTGGTGCGGGCCCAGTTTGTTGTCCCGGCTCCGTAGCCTCCGCTGACGAACAGACTTTCCCGCCCACCCACCCGATTACCCCGCAGCATCGCCCCAGCACCGAAGGGACCGGGAGGGTGGGTGGGTGGGTTAGCGCGTAGCCCAGCCGGAACGCGCGGGCGCGGGCGGGCTACCGCGCACAGCCCTGCCGAACACCCCAGCAAGGACGGACGCCTGGGGGGGCGGGCTAGCGCACAACCCCAACCGAACACCCGACCAAGGAACACCCGGCCGAAAACAGGCCGGTGAGCAGGCCGGCGCGCAGCCCCACCGGAACGCCGAACGCCGAACGCAGGGGCAGGCAGGCGGGTCGGCATCAGTCCCTCGTCCCAGACCGCCCTCACCTGCCCCTCCCCCCACCGTCATCCCCCGACCAGCCACGCGTCACAGGTCTTGACCAATGCGGATGAAATCCGGGTCAACTCGTTATTTCCGCAGGCCACATGGGGTTCACCTGCCGTTGACTGACGCAGACTGGCGCTGGTAGACACACACATCAACCAGCTGGCGTTCCTTGATCAACTAGCCATCTCTGCGCGAGCGATGACGCGAGGTCACCGACCCATGGACACACAAGATCAGCACGGCAGAACACGGTCTCACCCCACCACCAAGGCGCCCCCGGAGGCACCCCCGAAGGCACCCGCACGCCTCCGGCTCCTCCTGGCGGCCGGCGCCGGAGCCCTCGCCCTGACCGCGGGCCTTGCCACCCCCCTCGACCCGGCCCCGGACAACGCCGAGGCCAAGGCTGACGGCAAGAAGACCCTCACCGTCGCGGTGGCCCAGAGCGTCGACTCGCTCAGCCCCTTCCTCGCCCAGCGGCTGCTCAGCACCAGCATCCACCGCCTGACGTACGAGTACCTCACCAACTACGACGCCAAGGACAACCACGCGATCCCCGGCTTCGCCACCAAGTGGGAGCCCTCTGCCGACAAGTTGACCTGGACTTACACCATCCGGGACGACTCGAAGTGGTCGGACGGCAAGAAGGCGACCGCCGAGGACGCCGCGTGGACGTTCAACAAGGTGATGTCCAAGGAGGGCACCGCCACGTCGAACTCCAACTTCGTCACCAACTTCAAGAAGGTGACGGCTCCCAGCCCCACCAAGCTGGTCATCGAGCTGAAGAAGCCGCAGGCGACCATGGCCGCCCTCGACGTGCCGATCGTTCCCAAGCACGTCTGGGAGAAGGTCGACGACATCTCCAAGTTCAACAACGACAAGGACTTCCCCGTCGTCGGCAACGGGCCCTTCATCCTCACCGACTACAAGACCGACCAGTACGTGAAGCTGAAGGCCAACAAGGACTTCTGGCGCGGCGCGCCCAAGTTCGACGAGCTGGTCTTCAAGACGTACAAGGACCAGGACGCGGCCGTCGCGGCGCTCAAGAAGGGCGAGGTCTCCTTCGTGGCCGGCCAGCCCGCGCTGACGCCCGCTCAGGCCAACGAGCTCAAGGGCACCGAGAACGTCAAGGTGAACGAAGGGCCGGGGCGCCGCTTCTTCGCCATCGCCACCAACCCCGGCGCCAAGACCCTGGACGGCAAGAAGTTCGGTGACGGCCATCCGGCGCTCCTGGACAAGAAGGTGCGCCAGGCGCTCTTCCTCTCCGTGGACCGTGAGGCACTGGTCGACAAGGTCTTCCAAGGGCAGGCCGTCGAGGGCGAGGGATACATTCCGCCTCGCTTCTCCGAGTACGCGTGGAAGCCCTCAGCCGACCAGAAGCTGTCGTACGACCCCAAGAAAGCCGCCCAGCTCCTCGACGACGCGGGCTACAAGAAGAACGGCGACGGCAAGCGCGTCGGCAAGGACGGGAAGCCGCTCGACTTCCGCATCCTGTGTCACGCCACCGACCCCAATGACAAGGCCGTCGGAAAGTACCTGAAGGAGTGGTGGGGGGATCTCGGCATCGGGCTCAAGGTCAACTGCCTCGATGACGTGTCCGTGCCCTGGTACGCGGGTGAGTACGATCTCGCGTTCGACGGCTGGTCGGTCAACCCCGACCCGGACTTCGTCCTCGGCATCCACTCCTGCGCCGCGCTGCCCAAGAAGGCCAAGGAGAGCGCCGCGACCGACAACTTCATCTGCGACAAGAAGTACGACGAGCTCTACGACAAGCAGCTGGCCGAGTACGACCCGGCCAAGCGCGCCCAGACCGTCAAGGAGATGCAGTCCTGGCTCTACGACTCCGGGTACATGAACATCCTGGCGTACCCGAACGCCGTCGAGGCCTACCGCACCGACCAGATCAAGTCCATCACCACCATGCCGACGGCCGCGGGCAACATCTACGGCCAGGACGGTTACTGGTCCTGGTGGTCAGCGGTGCCCGCGGATGGGAAGAGTTCCTCCAAGGATGGAAGCTCGACCGGTGTCATCATCGGTATCGCCGCCGCCGCGGTGGTGCTCGTCGGCGGTGGAGTCCTGTTCGCCCTGCGCCGCCGTTCGACCGCAGAGGACCGCGAGTAACGCATGACCGCTGACAGCAATCCCGCACTCCTCGACACCGAGGGCGCCGCGGCGACCGACGATCCGGCTTACGCCGGGCCGTCGGCCCGCGGCCCCCGGGCCCGTAACACCCGCGCCTATCTCCAGTACGTGGCGGGCAAGGTGGGCGGCGCCGCCGTCTCGCTGTTCGCCGTCCTCGTCACCAGCTTCTTCCTGTTCCGCCTCATCCCCGGTGACCCGGTGAAGCAGATGACAGGAGGAAAGCGCGTGTCGGCCGAGCAGCTGGCGGCGATGCGCAAGGAGTTCGGCCTCGACCAGCCGGTCATGACGCAGTTCTTCGACTACTGCGGCAACGCGCTGACCGGCGACTTCGGCACCTCTTACCAGTTCCACGCCCCGGTGATGGAGAAGATCACCGACGCGCTGCCCGCGACGCTCCTGCTCACCGGCACCGCGTTCGTGCTCTACACCCTCATCGGCATCTGGCTCGGCACCCGCACGGCCTGGCGCAACGGCGGGCTCGGGGACCGTGTCCACACCGGCCTGGCGCTCACCCTCTACTCCGTGCCGTCCTTCTGGCTCGGGCTTCTGCTCATCATCACCTTCTCGGTGGGGGTCGGTCCGATTCCCGGACTCTTCCCGACCGGCGGGCTCGAATCCGGTGGCGAGACCGGCATCGCGTACATCCTCGACGTCGCGCACCACATGGTGCTCCCCGTCATCACCCTGGTGGCGGTGGGGTACGCGCAGACGCTCCTCGTCATGCGGTCGTCCCTGCTCGACGAGATGGGGAGCGACTATCTGACCACCGCTCGCGCCAAGGGGCTGCGGGACGATCTCGTACGCCGTCGTCATGCCGTCCCGAACGCGATGCTCCCCACCGTCACACTGATGTTCGTGAACCTCGGCACGGTGGTGGCGGGCGCGATCCTCGTCGAGACCGTCTTCTCCTGGCCGGGGCTCGGCGGGCTCTTCTATGCCGCGCTCAGCGTGCCCGACCTGCCCCTCGTGCAGGGGCTGTTCTTCGTGTTCGCCGCCGCGGTGATCCTGATGAACACCCTGGCCGACGTGATCTATCCGCTGCTCGACCCGAGGGTGGGCCGATGACGACCGAAGCAACGAAGCCCGAGGTCCCCGAGGCCCCGGTCGTGAAGAGCCCCCGGGCGCTCGCCTGGACCCGCAGGCGGCACTCCGTGGCCCGCTTCTGGCGCGAATACCGCACCCACCGGGCCGGTCTCTTCGGCCTCGCCGCACTCGTCGTCATCGCACTCGTCGCCGTCTTCGCACCGCTCCTGGTCGGCTCGGACGCGCAGAGCGTGACCGACGCGCCGGGCAAGCCGATGGAGTCGCCGAGCGGCGAATTCCCCCTCGGCACCGACCAGTTCGGACGTGATCTGCTCGGCCTGCTTGTGTGGGGCGCGCGGATCTCGCTCACCGTCGGGCTGCTCGCCGCGGTGCTCTCGGTGGCCATCGGCACGGTCGTGGGGATCACCGCGGGGCACTTCAAGGGCTGGTACTCCACCGTCATCATGCGGGTCACCGACTGGTTCCTCGTCATGCCGACGCTGGTGCTCGCCATCGCGCTGGCCTCGGTGATGTCCAAGTCCATCTGGACGATCATCCTGGCGATCGGCGTGACCACCTGGCCGACGACCGCGCGGCTCGTCCGCGCCCAGACGCTGGCCGTGGAGTCACGCCCGTACATCGAACGCGCGCAGGCGCTGGGCGGCGGCCACGGCCACGTCATGGGCCGGCATGTCCTGCCCAACGTCATGCCGCTGGTGCTCGCGCAGACCACCCTCGTCATCTCGAACGCCATCCTCACCGAGGCCACGCTCGCCTTCCTCGGCCTCGGCGATCCGACCGTCGTCTCCTGGGGCGGGCTGCTCCAGGACGCGCGCGAGGCGGGCGCGGTCAGCGCGGGCAACTGGTGGTACCTCGCTCCGCCCGGACTCGCGATCGCCGTCGTGGCCCTCGCGTTCACGCTGTGCGGACGCGCCGTGGAGTCCGTGCTCAACCCCAGGCTGGGGGTCTCCCGGTGAGTGGTTCGGACAAGGTGACGCAGACCAAGGTGGCAGAGACCAACGTGACGGAACCGCGCCTGCTCGACGTAAGAAATCTCGAAGTGACGTACGCCTCCGGGGCGGCCGCCGTGCGCGGCGTGAACCTCTCGGTCGACGCGGGTCAGAAGCTCGGCGTCGCGGGCGAGTCGGGCTGCGGCAAGTCCACGCTCGCGCTCGCGCTGCTGCGGCTGCTGCCTGCGGGGACGAAGGTGACCGGTGAGGTCCTGCTCGACGGCGAGGACGTCCTCACCATGAAGTGGGGCCAGGTCCGTGCGGTCCGCTGGGCGGGGGCGTCGATCGTCTTCCAGGGCGCGATGCACTCGCTCAACGCGGTGCAACGCATCGGCGACCAGATCGCCGAGCCGATCCTGCTGCACAAGAAGGCGACGCAGGCAGGGGCGGAGAAGAAGGTCGGTGAGCTCCTCGAGCAGGTGGGGCTGCCTGCCGCCCGCGCGCAGGCGTACCCGCACGAGCTTTCGGGCGGGCAGCGGCAGCGCGTGATGATCGCCATGGCGCTGGCCTGCGATCCACGTCTGATCATCGCCGATGAGCCGACCACGGCCCTGGACGTGATGATCCAGGCTCAGATCCTGCGCCTCATCGAGCAGTTGGTGGCCGAGCAGGACCTGGGCCTGATCATGATCAGCCATGACCTCGCGGTGCTCTCCGACACCTGCGACCGGCTCGCGGTGATGTACGCGGGCCGCGTCGTCGAGGAGGGCCCGGCCTCCGAGGTCTACGAGAACGCCCGGCACCCCTACGGCAAGGCCCTCTCGGCGGCCTTCCCGCGCATCGGCGACGCAGCGTCCCGCTTCGCGCCGCGCGGGCTGCCCGGTGACCCGCCGGACCCGTCCTTGCTTCCCACGGGCTGTACGTTCCACCCGCGCTGCCCGGTCGCCCTCGATGTCTGCACCACTGAGGACCAGGCGTTGCGGGACGCGGGCCCCCGGCACCGCGCGGCGTGCGTGCACGCGGGCGCGCAGCTTCCGGCGCAGCCGACATCCCCGCCGGCGACGGCGGAGCGTACGCCGTGAGCCCCGACGAAACACGCACCGAGGAGCAGCGACGCATGACCACCGACGACACCCCGCTGTCCGCTGATCCGCTCCTTTCGGCGGGCGACCTGCACATCACGTTCCCCGGCCGCCGCGGCGCGCCGCCCGCACGGGCCGTGGACGGCGTCGACCTCGACATCAAGCCGGGCGAGATCGTGGCCCTGGTCGGCGAGTCGGGCTGCGGCAAGACGACCCTGGCCCGTTCGCTGCTCGGCCTGGTGGCACCCACGTCCGGCAAGGTGACCTTCGGCGGCAAGCCCCTCGACTACTCGGGCCGCGCCCTGAAGGCGTATCGCAAGCGCGTCCAACTGGTGCTCCAGGACCCGAGCGGGTCGCTGAATCCCCGCCACACGGTGTACGAGGCCGTGGCGGAGGGCCTGCGCATCCACGGGTACGGCGGCGACGAGCAGGCCACGGTCGCCGACGCCCTGTCCCGCGCCGGGCTCCGGCCGCCCGAGCGGTTCTTCCTGCGCTATCCGCACGAGCTGTCGGGCGGCCAGCGTCAGCGTGTCGTCATCGCGGGCGCGCTGGTGCTCGATCCCGAACTGATCGTCGCGGACGAGCCGGTGGCCTCGCTCGACGCGTCCGTACGCGGTGAGATCCTGGCCCTGCTGCTCAGGCTCCGCGACGAACTCGGCCTCTCCGCGCTGGTGGTGACGCACGACCTGGGCCTGGCGTGGAACATCGCCGACCGTGTCGCGGTGATGTACCTGGGCCGGATCGTGGAGACGGGGACGGTGGAGGAGGTTCTGACCTCACCCCAGCACCCGTACACCCAGGCGCTGTTGTCGGTGCTTCCGGAGGCCCCGGGCGATCCGGTGGTCCTCACGGGCGAGCCGCCGGACCCGTCCCGCATCCCCGGCGGCTGCCGCTTCCACGCGCGCTGCCAGGTGCTCGCCTCGGGCGAGGCGGAGCGTGCGGGCGTGGCGGACCGTTGCCGTACGGAGGATCTGCCGGTCCTTGCGGGTGGCGGCGAGACGCAGGTGGCGTGTCACTGGGCGGCGGTCAACGTCGGCGCGTCCGGCGTTTGACCGAGGCCACGGAGCGGGACGGCGGGGCAGGAGCGGGGTGCCGTCGTGGCGGATCGTTACCTCTTCCACGTACGGGTGACGCGGGGCCTATCGGGTGTGGACGCTGGGGAGTTACAGAGAGGTCCGGATCGCACACGGACCGTAGTCAACTCCACCGAAGTGAAGGAGCTTTCCATGCGCCGTTCCGCCGCCGTCATCCTCGGGGCCGTCGCTCTCCTGGGGGTCATGGCCGTGCCCGCCAGTGCCGTCCCGGACCCCGTCGCGACCGTCGACTGCGTGGCGCAGGCGGCAGGTGACGTCACCTCGCTCGTCGATCCGGCCAGCCCCGGCCTTCCCTCCGAGGTGCCGGGGGCGGCGTGCCTCGCACCGTGACCTGAGCGCCTCCGCATCGTGACGTACTTGCGCGGCTGCCCGGGACCCGCGCAAGTACGGAACGACCGCGAGCGGTTCAGCCTGTCAGTCCCACCTGTATCCGTCCCCGAAGTTGAGGGTGTGCTCGAGCACGTCCTCCATCGGGTCGTCGATCTGCCCGGTGTTGATCAACGCGACCCTGGGGGCGTTGTGCGAGTCCTTGTGCGTCTCGTCCGCGTGCGCCGCGCCGGAGCACAGGGCGGACGGCGCTGCCGCCATCGCCGCGACCAGCAACCACCGGGACGTTCTCTGCATCCAACTGCCGTTCACAGCAGCCTCCTTGGCCCGTGCGTGTGCGGGCCGCCGGTCGCGTCCCACTTCTTCCGTGGCTAACCCCCACGACGCCGAGGAAGTCACCGACGATCATACGAACGGGTCGTCGGACGCCGCGGCCCGTTCGTCGCCCGTGTGGGCTAACTCGGCGACGTCAGCCGCTCTGCGGCCACCGGAAGAACCCGAAGACCGAAAGAGCCGGAAGAACCTGAAGAACCTGAAGAACCTGAAGAAAGCAGAGATCGTATGCGCCATCGCCGCGTCGGTACCTTCACCCTGCTCGCCGCACTCGCCGTGTCCCTCACCGCGATCGCCGCTCCGGCGTCGGCGGCACAGCACACGGCGGCGAACCCCTCACCGCTGCCGCACGTCGAGTCGCTGATCACCGAAGGGGTGACCGTCGAAGGGCCACTGGTCAACAGCGTCGCCCTTCCTCACCTGTTGTAGGCGCGGAGGGCCGGGCCGGCAAACCTACTCGGCGGCCTCGATCAGCTCGCGGGACTTCTTCACGTCGTCCGCGATGGCGACGAGCAGCGAGTCGATCGAGTCGAACTTCGCCTGCCCGCGCACGAAGGCGAGGAAGTCCACGGCCACGTGCAGCCCGTACAGATCGAGCCCGACGCGGTCGATCGCGTACGCCTCGACGGTCCGCTCCGTCCCGTCGAACTGCGGGTTCGTCCCGACGGAGATCGCCGCGGGCATCGCCTCGCCCTGGGCGTGCAGCCACCCGGCGTAGACGCCGTCGGCTGGGATGGCGGTGTGCGGCAGCGTCTCCACGTTGGCGGTGGGGAAGCCCAGTTCACGCCCGCGCTGCGCGCCCCGTACGACGACGCCCTCGACGCGATGCGGGCGGCCGAGGATCTCCGCCGCGCCCTGCACGTCCCCCTCGGCGACCAGGCGCCGGGTGAGGGTGGAGGAGAAGGGCTCGCCGCCCCCGGCCTCCCCGCTCACGAACAGGTCGATGACATCGACCTCGTAGTCGTACGTGGCGCCGAGCTCGGTCAGGAAGGCGACGTTGCCCGCGGCCTTGTGGCCGAAGCGGAAGTTGGGGCCCTCGACGACCAGGCGCGCGTGCAACTTGTCGACCAGGACCTTCACGACGAAGTCGGCGGGCGACAGCTTCGAGAACTCCGAGGTGAACGGCAGGATCAGGAGCGCGTCCACACCGAGTTCCGCCATGAGTTCGGCGCGCCGGTGGTGCGGGGCGAGCAGCGGCGGGTGGCTGCCGGGGCGCACGACCTCGGAGGGGTGCGGGTCGAAGGTGACGACCACGGCGGGCACGCCGAGCTCACGGGCGCGCTCCACCGCGCGGCCGATGATCAGCTGGTGTCCGCGGTGTACGCCGTCGTAGGAACCGATGGTGACGACGCTGCGCCCCCAGTCCTGGGGGATGTCCTCCAAGCCACGCCAGCGCTGCACTGTCTTTGCTCCTCGCCGAACCTGTGTACGTGTGTACGTGCGTGTACGTCCCATTGCCCATTGCGCAGGTCTAAGACTGCCATGCCCGCGCCATCCGGATCGCATCGGAGGGGGTGGCGGGGGTCACGCCGGGACACGTACTCCGGCGAGGTTCTCGATCATGCGGCGGGAGCTGGGACCGACGAGGGCGGACCAGTCCTGCGGGGCCGCGCAGATCCACCGGGCGACCTGTGTGGAGAAGCCCGGCACGGAGCGGGCCAGCTCGACCAGGCGCCGGTCGAAGCAGGTCGCGCCTTCCGGCGTGCGGACGAGCAGACCGCCGGTACGGTGCACCAGTTCGCGGACCCGTTCCTTGTCGTCGCCCACCGCCACCGCGCAGAGCACCGCGTCCAGGACCTCGGGCTCCCGCTCCTGGGTGAGCAGCACTTCCAGGAGTTCACAGCGCAGGGCCTGCGAGGCGTCGGTCCCGGGGGCGGCGAGGGCCGTGGCGAGCGCGGCGCGTACCGCCGGCGGGCGGTTGTGCAGAAGCCCCGTGACCAGCGGGAGCAGGACGGCACGGACGCCGGGCCCCTGCTCGAACCGCACGTCGAGATAGGCGGCCACGTGTCCCGCGAGGTCAGGGCGCAGCTCCAGCACGTCGCGTACGAGATCGGCCACCCGCCGGGCGAGCACGGGCGCCGTCACGTCCGCCAGCGCGCGCAGTACGTCACCGGGTGCGGGCCCGGGGCCGTACAGCCGGGTCCGGAAAGCGGCGAGTACCTGCTCCGGGTGGGTGTCGAGGGCGGCGACGAGCGCGCTCGCGGGCACCTGTGGGTCACCGGCGGTGAAGCGCTTCAGCGCGGGCTGCAAGTGACGTGCGCGGGTCTGCGGGTCGCGTACGAGGAGAGCGAGGGCGGCGCCGTGCAGGGACTCGTCGGCGGGGCGGGCGAGCAGGGCGAAGGCCGCGTACCGCAGGAGCCTGCGGTCGGCGTCCGTGGTGGCGTGCGGGGCGGCACGCAGGCCGTAGGCGACGGCGGCGACCCGGCGGGCGGGGCGCGTGTCGCGGGTCCAGCGGTCGACGGCCCGGCAGATGGCCGACGGCTCCTCCTCCGCGAGCGCGACGAGCAGTTCGTCGGCGCGGGGGTGGGCGCAGTCGACCAGGAGCTCGGTGAGGTCGTCGATGGCGCGGTGGCGGTGGGTGTGGAGGAGTGCCTGGGCGGCGGACGCGACGGTGGCGTGCGGGGTGGCTTCGAGAGGGCGTTCGTCGGTGAACCAGCGGGTCAGTTGCGGGCGCGCGGTCGCGGGCGCGGTGGCCAGGAGCTCGGCGACGGCGTCGAGGCAGCGCCCCTGCGGGGTGCCGGGCGGGGGGTCGTGGACCACGGCCATCCGCAGCAGGTCGAAGCGGTCGTCGTCGTCGAGGGGCAGGCCGAGCCAGAACTCCGCGGGGTGCTCGCCCTGCTGGGCGAGGTCTTCGAGCACGGCTCGGTAGGGGCGCGCGTCGGGCACCCGCGAGAGCGTCTCCCTCAACAGATGAACGGCCCACCACCGGGCACCTTCCTGCCCCCCGGCACCCGAGGCTGCGGGCACGTCACTTGCGCCGCCTTGTGCCGCGGC
This sequence comes from Streptomyces sp. NPDC050147, assembly GCF_040660195.1. Classification (NCBI taxonomy): domain Bacteria; kingdom Bacillati; phylum Actinomycetota; class Actinomycetes; order Kitasatosporales; family Streptomycetaceae; genus Streptomyces; species Streptomyces sp. NPDC050147. Next base: position 27,463 of record NZ_JBFALJ010000011.1, read on the forward strand.
ACGCGACGCTTCGGGCACTTCACCCCTGCCCCCTTGTGACCCGGCTCTCGGCGGGGCAGGCACGCCACCCCTGCCCCCACGTGTCCCGGCACCCGGCGGCGCAGGCAGCTCACCCGCATCTCCTTGTGACCCAGCACCCGACGCTGCGAACACGCCACTCACACCCCCACGCGCACCCGCACCCGGCGGCGCAGGCCCGTCGCCCGCACCCCCTTGTGTGGGCACCTCACCCGCGCACCGACGCGCCCCGGCACCCGGTGGCGGGGCCTGGGCGGGCTCTTCCCCGTGGGCTCGGCTCCGTTCCAGCGGGGGTGAGCCCCATAGCCTTGCGGAGCGCCTTCCCGCATCGGGAACGGTCTCGCCCTCACCGTCCCCCGCAGTCCCCGCCGCTGTGCGCAATCGGCCCGGAGGGTAGGACGGGTGAGACGAGCCTGACTGGTGGGACGGATAGGACGGGTGGGCACAGCCCTGGATGCCGGGGAGTGGGTCCGTGGGCGATGCGTGAAGTTCCCCGAACCTGGCCAACTGCCTCAGCCTGGCCTCGAGTTCAGCAGCCCCGCCCTGTCGGCCCAGGAGGAGCAACGCCTGGATCACGGGGCCGATCCGGTGCCGGGGCACCGGCAGGGAGACCTCGGCCCCCGGGCCGGCCGACCCATGGCGGAAGACCAGGGACCACAAGGCACCGTCCACGTCCAGGTGCGTCCCCTGGATCCAGTCCGCGAGCTCCTCGTGCGCGAACCGGTAACCGTCCCCGGCAGGGACGAGCAGCCCCTCCGTCAGGATCGCGGAGGCCCAGCCCGTCCCCCACGGGAACACCTCCTCGAAGGACGCCCGGTCCAACTCCCCCTGGCCCGGCCCCAGGCAACGCCGCGCAGCCTCGTGCACCTGTCCGGACACCTTCGCCGCGAGGCGCCGTACGGCCGTGCCGCGCAGGCCGTTCGCCGCCGCCAGCCGCACCGCCACCCGCAGGCACAGCACATCCAGATAGGCCTCGAAGATCGCGTCCCGGTCCGGACGGCCCGGCGGCGGCTCCTCCGGCAGAGCCGCCCGCACCTCGGCGAGCAGCCGCAGGGCAAGGGGATGCCGTGCGTCGGCCGCGGCGAGCGCCCCGTCCGGGATGCCGTACCGCACGCGGGCGATCCGCGCCTGCCGCTCGGGCAGATCCCCCAGGCGCACGCGCCCCGGCAGGAGCTCCGCGGGAAAGTGCTCCCCAGCCTGTTCCCAGTACTCCGCGCGGCAGGCCACCACGAGCCGCGCGCCCGTCTCCCGCAGAAACTCGGCCGTCCCCCCGCTCCACTCCGCGAGCCGGTGCGCGAGAGCCGGCGGCATCTCCTCGGGGCCGTCGAGCAGCAGCAGCAACGCCCGCCCCTCGTCCCGCACGAGCCGTGCGACCCGCCCGGCGGAGATGTCTCCGAGCCCGTCGTCCGCCTCGGCGAGCGAGTACTCCGATGCCTCGGAGGCCTCCAGGATCCGTCCCGCCCGTTCGAGCGCCCGCTCCACCGCGTCACCCACGCCCCTGTCCGTGCCCTGGAGATCGGCGCCGCGCAGCCACAACGTGGGGGCCGGTTCGGCGCCTCGCGCACGGCTTGCGGCGAGGGAGGCGAGTTCCGTCGTCCGGCCCGTACCGGGATCGCCGACCAGGCCGAGCACCTGCGCGGGCCCTGCCGCGAATCGGGCCAACTCCCTTGCCGTATCCGGACGTTCCACCGGTTCGAGGAGGGCGGGGCGTGGCCCGTCGGAGCCCAGCGACGTAGCGGCCAGGTGCAGCGCGCCCGCCAGATTCAGATCGCAGCCGTACGCGGGGACGGTCGCCGCGTTGCGCGCAAGCAGCTCGGCGAGCGGCCCGCCCGGGTCGGCGGCGGCCGCCTGCCGCAGCGGCACGGCGAACCCCGCCGCGCGGTGCTCGCCGTGCAGCGCGGTGCCGAGCACGGCGAGCACGGCTCCGGAGGAGGCGTCGACGACCGGGCCGCCCGCCGCCCCGCCGCCGAGCCGCAGCGCGTCGGCTCCGTCCGTGCCGATCGCCAGCTCCATGGCGGCGCCGAGAAGGTGGAAGCGGTCTGTCGCCGTGTATGTCACCGGTGCGAGACCGAGGACCCGCGCCTCGCGCCGGCCGCGCGCGACGATACGTACATAGGCGCCGACGGGAACACTCGCGCGGGCCGTGACGGGCAGCGGCCGCAGTTCGAGACCTTCGGTGCGGACGAGGGCCAGGTCGGCCTCGGGCAGGGCCACCACGGAGTCCGCGGTCACCACGCAGACGCGCTCCCCCGCCGCGTGCAGGACGAGGCGTGCCAGGCCGTCGACGGCTTCATGGCTGGTGATCACCGTGCCGTGGTCGTCGGCGGCGAAGCCCATCCCCCGTGGGCGCCCGGCCAGATCACAGATCCGCACCAGGGCACCTTCGAGCGCCGTCGGGTCCCCCTGTCCCGCCATGCCCGAACCTCCCGCGACGCCCCGTCCCTTTCGACGGTAGGTCGGCGGTGATCAGCGGGACAGAACGCGTCGCGAACGCGCCCCCTTCCGCCCCCTCGGTTCACTCCGAGCGCCTGCCCGATGGGGTGAATCGGCAGGGCGCGGTGGATACATCTTGGGGTGGGGGGTTTCGTCGTGGAGCGGCGCGCGGCAACGCGCACAGCTGTCCGCCGCTCCACGACGGAGATCCCGCGTACGGGAAGACACGGCTCAGGCGAAGACACGGCTCAGGCGAGGACGCCGCTCAGGCGAAGACGGCCAGGCTCTTGGCCTTGCCCTTCAGCTCCTCGGCCAGGACCAGGAACCGGCCGTCCGGGTCGAAGACCGCGACGGCGCCGACACCGGCGTACTCCCCCGGCATCTCGATCCGGACGCCGTTGAGCAGCAGTCGCGCCCGCCGCTCGTCCACGTCCCAGCGCGGGAACGCGGCAGCGGCGGCGTCGCCCACCGGCATCACCGTCAGCTCCTCCTGGAGCTGGTCGATGGTCTTCGCCGCGTCCAGCTTGTACGGCCCGACGCGGGTGCGGCGCAGTGCCGTCAGATGGCCGCCGACCCCGAGGTCCGCGCCCAGGTCCCGGGCGAGGGCCCGGATGTACGTCCCCGACGAGCAGACGACGGAGACGACCAGGTCGAGGACGGGGGTGCCGTCTTCGGCGACGGCGTCCCTGACGTCGTACACGGTGAACGCGGAGATCTTCACCGGCCGGGCCGGGATCTCGAAGTCCTCGCCCTCGCGCGCTCGCGCGTACGACCGCTTGCCGTCGATCTTGATGGCGCTCACCTTCGACGGCACCTGCATGATGTCGCCGGAGAGCTTGGCGATGCCCGCGTCGATCGCGTCCCGCTTGATCCTGGACGCGTCGGCGGACGAGGTGAGCTCGCCCTCGGCGTCGTCCGTGAGCGTGCTCTGGCCCAGGCGGATCGTGCCCAGATACTCCTTCTCCGTCAGCGCGAGATGGCCGAGGAGTTTGGTCGCCCGCTCCACCCCGAGGACGAGAACGCCCGTCGCCATGGGGTCGAGGGTGCCCGCGTGGCCGACGCGGCGGGTCTTGGCGATCCCGCGCATTTTGGCCACCACGTCGTGCGAAGTGAAGCCGGACGGCTTGTCGACGATGACAAGGCCGTCCGGCGTCTTGTTGCTGGTGTTGCTCATGCTCGGGCGTCGCCGTCCGTTTCTTCGTCGGACTCGTCGTCCTCAGGCTTGCGGTACGGGTCGGCCCCGCCGGCGAACTCGGCGCCCGCGGACACCTCGCGCACCTTCTCGTCCTGAAGCCGGGCCCTGTCGAGGAGGTCCTCGATGGCCTTGGCGTTGTCCGGCAGCGCGTCCGCCACGAAGGCGAGGCTCGGGGTGAACTTCACGCCCGCGGCCTGGCCGACCGCGGAACGCAGGACGCCCTTGGCGCTCTCCAGACCGGCGGCGGCCGCCGCGCGGTCCTCGTCGTCCCCGTAGACCGTGTAGAAGACGGTCGCCTCCCGCAGGTCACCCGTGACCCGGGTGTCCGTGATGGTCACATGCGTACCGAGCCGCGGGTCCTTGATCCCGCGCTGCAGCTTCTTGGCAACCACCTCTCGAATGAGGTCCGCCAGCCTTTTCGCCCGCGCGTTGTCGGCCACTGCTCCGTCTCCTTCTTCGCCTTGCTGTGCAATCAGTCTTCGTCGCTGTGGAGCCTGCGTCGAACGGAGAGCAGCTCCACCTCGGGACGGGCGGCGACCAGGCGCTCGCACCGGTCCAGTACGTCGGTGAGGTGCCCCGTCTCCCCGGCGACCAGCGCCAGGCCGATCTCGGCCCTGCGGTGGAGGTCTTGGTTGCCGGTCTCCGCCACACTCACCGCGTACTTGCGCTGGAGTTCGGCGACGATCGGACGGACGACGGAGCGTTTCTCCTTCAGCGAGTGAACGTCGCCGAGGAGCAGATCGAAGGACAGTGTCCCCACATACATGTGTGTCCGGATGTCCCGCCGGTTCGGGGTCATGCCCCGCCAACCACTTGGCAGGGACACAAGAACCGTACACGGAACGGCCGGGGCCGATCGACGGGATTTACCTCCCCTCGACCGGCCCCGGTTCGAGCTGCCTTGATCAGCCTCGCGGCTTCTCGCGCATCTCGTACGTCGCGATGACGTCGTCGATCTTGATGTCGTTGAAGTTGCCGAGGTTGATACCGCCCTCGAACCCTTCGCGGATCTCGGTGACGTCGTCCTTGAAGCGGCGCAGACCGGAGATGTTGAGGCTCTCCGCGATGACCTTGCCGTCGCGGATGAGGCGCGCCTTGGTGTTGCGCTTGACCTCGCCCGAGCGGACAAGAACACCGGCGATGTTGCCCAGCTTGGACGAGCGGAAGATCTCGCGGATCTCCGCCGTGCCGAGCTCGACCTCTTCGTACTCCGGCTTGAGCATGCCCTTGAGGGCCGCTTCGATCTCTTCGATCGCCTGGTAGATGACCGAGTAGTACCGGACGTCCACGCCTTCGCGATCGGCCATCTGGGCGGCACGACCGGCCGCACGGACGTTGAAGCCGATCACGATCGCGTCGGAGCCGGTCGCCAGGTCGATGTCCGACTCGGTGACCGCACCCACGCCGCGGTGCAGGACGCGGATGTCGACCTCTTCGCCGACGTCGAGCTGGAGCAGCGAGGACTCGAGAGCCTCCACCGAACCGGACGCGTCGCCCTTGATGATGAGGTTGAGTTCCTGCACCAGACCGGCCTTGAGGGCCTCGTCCAGGTTCTCCAGGGAGAACCGAACACCCTTGCGGGCGAAGCGGACGTTGCGCTCACGGGCGGCACGCTTCTCGGCGATCTGACGGGCCGTACGGTCCTCGTCGACAACCAGGAAGTTGTCGCCGGCACCCGGCACGTTGGTGAGACCGAGGACGAGGACCGGAGTCGACGGACCCGCCTCTTCCACGTTCTCGCCCTTGTCGTCGAGCATCGCGCGGACTCGGCCGTACGCGTCGCCGACCACCATCGTGTCGCCGACGCGGAGGGTACCGCGCTGGACGAGGACGGTCGCGACGGCGCCGCGGCCCTTGTCCAGGTGGGACTCGATCGCAATACCCTGCGCGTCCTGCTCCGGGTTGGCCCGCAGGTCGAGCGAGGCGTCCGCGGTCAGGACCACGGCCTCGAGAAGGGCTTCGATGTTCTCGCCCTGCTTGGCGGAGATGTCGACGAACATCGTGTCGCCGCCGTACTCCTCGGCCACCAGACCGAACTCGGTGAGCTGACCGCGCACCTTGGTCGGGTCGGCACCCTCGACGTCGATCTTGTTGACCGCGACCACGATCGGCACCTCTGCCGCCTTGGCGTGGTTCAGCGCCTCGATCGTCTGCGGCATCACACCGTCGTTCGCCGCGACCACGAGGATCGCGATGTCGGTGGACTTCGCACCACGGGCACGCATGGCGGTGAACGCCTCGTGACCGGGGGTGTCGATGAAGGTGATCTTGCGGTCTTCGCCGTTGACCTCGGAGGAGACCTGGTACGCACCGATGTGCTGCGTAATACCGCCGGCCTCGCCCGCAATGACGTTCGTCTTGCGGATCGCGTCAAGCAGTCGGGTCTTACCGTGGTCGACGTGACCCATGACGGTGACGACCGGCGGACGCGCCATGAGCGCTTCCTCGCCGCCCTCGTCCTCGCCGAACTCGATGTCGAAGGACTCGAGCAGCTCGCGGTCCTCCTCCTCCGGGCTGACGATCTCCAGGACGAAGTTCATCTCGTCCGCGAGGAGCTTCAGCGTCTCGTCCGGGACGGACTGCGTGGCAGTGACCATCTCGCCGAGGTTCATCATCACGCCGACGAGCGACGCCGGGTTGGCGTTGATCTTCTCGGCGAAGTCGGTCAGCGAGGCACCACGGGACAGGCGGACCGCCTGGCCGTTGCCGCGCGGCAGCATGACGCCGCCGACCGACGGAGCCTGCATCGACTCGTACTCCTGGCGCCTCTGCCGCTTCGACTTGCGACCACGACGGGCGGGCCCGCCGGGACGGCCGAAGGCACCCTGCGTACCACCACGGGCACCGGGACCACCGGGACGACCGCCACCGGGACGACCCGCGAAACCGCCGCCGCCACCGGGACGACCGGCGAAACCGCCACCGCCACCACCGGGACGACCGGCGAAACCGCCACCGCCGCCACCGGGACCGGCCGGACGGCCTGCGAAGCCGCCGCCACCGGGACGACCGCCACCGGCGCCGCCACCCGGGCGACCGCCGCCGCCACCGGGACCACGGCCACCGCCGGGGCCACCACCGGGACGCGGGCCGGCAGCGGGACGCTGCGGCATCATGCCCGGGTTGGGACGGTTACCGCCGCCGGCGGGAGCACCGCCACCGGGGCGCGGAGCGCCCCCCTGCGGACGAGGCATGCCGCCGGGGCTGGGGCGAGCGCCGCCCTGACCCTGCGGACGAGGAGCACCCTGGCCGCCGCCCTGGCCCTGCGGGCGCGGGGCGCCGCCGGGACCGCCGGGGCCACCCTGGCCACCGGGACGCGGGGCGCCGCCCGGACGGGGCGCCTGCGGGCGCGCCATACCGGTGGAGCCACCAGAGGTGAAGGGGTTGTTACCCGGACGCGGTCCGGCCGGACGGCCACCGGGACGCGGAGCGCCACCCTGGCCGCCGGGGCGCGGAGCGCCACCCTGTCGGTCGTTGCGGTCGCCACGACCGCCCTGACCCTGACCACCCTGGCCGGGGGCCGGACGGCTCGCGGGCTTCGGGGCACCCGGGCGAGCGCCCGGACGGGGGCCTGCCGGAGCCGAGGAGGCGGCCGGAGCAGCCGGAGCGGCCGGCGGAGCGGTGAACTCCGGGGCGGCCGGAGCCGGGGTGACCGGCGCCGCGGGCGCGGCCGGGGCAGCCGGAGCTGCCGGAGCCGGCTTGGGCGTCGGCGGCTTGGGACCCGGGCGCGGGCCCGGGGCAGCCGGAGAGGCCGCGGGCTTCTCGGCCGCGGGCTGCTCAGCCGCGGCGGGCTTGGCCTCCGGCGGCTTGGGCGCGGCCGGACCCGGACGGGCGGCCTGCGCGGGGGAGGGGGTCGCCGAGCCCGAGGGGGCCGGCGGCTTGGGGGCGGCCTGCTTGCGCGGCGCCCCGGGCTTGGCGGCGGACTTGCCGTTGCCGCCACCCGTGTTCAATGCGTCAGTCAGTTTACGTACAACGGGCGCCTCGATGGTCGAGGACGCCGAACGTACGAATTCACCGAGCTCTTGGAGCTTGGCCATGACGACCTTGCTCTCTACGCCGAACTCCTTGGCGAGCTCGTATACCCGGACCTTAGCCACTTCGCTCCTTTTAGGTCCGGGTTACGCCGGACCGTCGCTACTTCATGGGCGTACTCATCGCGTGCTCATCGAGTGCTCATCGCAATCTCGACCTACTTCCAACTCGCGGAATACCAGGGCCGCGCGGGGTTCCACGCGACCTTCCTTACGGTGTTGCCTGCTGGGCAACTGTCTCGACGACTCGGCGCAAGTCCGCCGTGTCGAGCGGGCCCGGGGCCCGGAAGGCCCTCGGGAACGCTCTGCGTCGGACCGCCAGGTCGAGACAGACCGGGACGGGGTGGATATACGCACCCCGGCCGGGCAGCGTACCGCTTGGATCGGGGGCGCAAGCGCCCTCTTTCGCCACGATGCGCAGCAGATCGCTCTTGGCCGCTCGCTCCCGGCACCCCACACAGGTGCGTTCAGGGCATGCTCGGGCTTGCGTCCGGCCAGACACGATTAAGTCTACCTCCCCGCACCGACCTCACCCCTTTGGGGCAAAAATCGAACGGTTGTTGTCTTGATCAGTACGCGATCTGTAGGCGCTCAGTAGGCGATCACTGCGCGACCAACGCCCCGCTCAGGCCTCCGGGGAGTCCTGCGACTGCTCGGTGTCCGGGCGGATGTCGATGCGCCAGCCCGTGAGCCGCGCGGCGAGGCGGGCGTTCTGGCCTTCCTTGCCGATCGCAAGGGACAGCTGGTAGTCGGGGACCGTGACCCGCGCGGAACGGGCCGCGAGGTCGACGATCTCCACCTTGCTGACCCGGGCCGGGGAGAGCGCGTGGGCGACCATCTCGCCCGGGTCGTCCGACCAGTCGACGATGTCGATCTTCTCGCCGTTGAGCTCGGCCATGACATTGCGCACACGCTGGCCCATGGGACCGATGCAGGCGCCCTTGGCGTTCAGGCCCGAGCGGGTCGAGCGCACCGCGATCTTGGTCCGGTGACCGGCCTCACGGGCGATGGCCGAGATCTCGACGGAGCCGTCGGCGATCTCCGGCACCTCGAGCGCGAAGAGCTTCTTGACGAGGCTCGGGTGCGTACGGGACAGCGTGACCGAAGGGCCGCGGACACCCTTGGCCACCCGGACGACGTACGAACGGAGGCGAAGGCCGTGGGAGTACTCCTCGCCCGGCACCTGCTCCTGCACCGGCAGGATGGCCTCGAGCTTGCCGATGTCGACGAGCACGTTCTTCGGGTCGCGGCCCTGCTGGACGACGCCCGTGACGATGTCGCCCTCACGGCCCGCGTACTCGCCGAGGGTCGCGTCGTCCTGGGCGTCGCGCAGGCGCTGCAGGATGACCTGCTTGGCGGTCGACGCGGCGATACGGCCGAAGTCGGACGGGGTGTCGTCGAACTCCTTGGCTTCCTGACCCTCTTCGAGGTCAGCCGGGTCCTCGGTCGCCCACACCGTCACATGGCCGCTTTCGCGGTCCAGCTTCACGCGTGCGCGACGGAAGCTGCCGTCGGTGCGGTGGTAGGCGATGAGGAGGGCCGACTCGATCGCTTCGACCAGCAGGTCGAAGGAGATCTCCTTCTCCCGGACCAGACCCCGCAGGGCACTCATGTCGATGTCCACGGCTACGCCTCCTCTTCCTTCTTGTCCTTGCGGTTGAACTCGACCTCGACGCGCGCCTTGGCGATCTCGTCGAAGGTGAGCCTGCGGGCGGTGGGCTTGCGCCCCTTCACGCCCGGTACTTCAAGATCCACGCCTTCGTCGTCCACTTCGAGGATGCGGGCGATCAGCTCGTCGCCGCCCTCCGTCAGCTGGAACTTCGCCAGGCGGCCGACGGCGCGCAGATAGTGGCGGTGCTCCGTCAGCGGGCGCTCGGCGCCCGGGGAGCCGACTTCGAGGGTGTACTCCCCCTCGCCCATCGCGTCGCTCTCGTCGAGCTTCTCCGAGATTTCGCGGCTGATCTCCGCGATCTGATCCAGGTCCACGCCGTCGTCGGAGTCGATGACGACTCGCAGCACACGCTTACGTCCGACCGAGGCCACTTCGATCTCTTCGAGATCCAGTTCCTTCGAGCTGACGAGCGGTTCCAGCAGTTCTCGCAGCCTCTCGCTCTGGGTGGTGCTCATCCGGGTGACTCCTCGGCCGCGTGTGCTGTTGTGGGTTCGTCGCGTGTCAGGTCAAAGGGTATCCGGTCCCGGGACGTGTTGCCGCCGCCGTCCGGCCGCCGCACGCCCTCCACCGAGCCTCCACCGAGCCGCTCACGCGTACGAGGGCAGGCCGCAGGTACGGTGATCACCGGGCTCGCGCCCGGCTCGCCCGCCTTCTGACCGCTCGCCCACCTTCTGACTGCCTGCCTTTCTGGCCTTCCTGCCGAGGACGTCTGCCGTGCCGTCGTATCCCACCCCCTCGTACGCCTCCTCGTACGCCCGCTCGGGGCCGCGCCGGAGGACTCTGCTGACCGGGGCCGCCGCGACGGCCGGGGCCGTGCTGCTCTCGGGCTGTTCGGACTCCGGCTCCGCCGAGGACGAGCGTTCGTCCGCCGCCGACCGGCTGCGCGCGGGTGCCGCCCGGGACAGCGGTGAGCTGCTGGGGCGGTACGACGCCGTCCTCGCCGCGCATCCCTCGCTGGCCGGACGGCTCGATCCGCTGCGGGCGGAGGTGAAGCGGCACAAGACGGCGTTCGCCGACGGGCTCGCCACCCCCTCCGCCTCCGCGTCCCCCGCATCGGCGGCCTCTCCCTCGTCGTCGCCCTCGGCTCCCCCGGTGCCCACGGACGAGAAGGACGCCGTGCGCGAGCTCGCCAAGGCCGAGCGGGAGCTGGCCAAGCGACGCGGGAGCGCGCTGCTCGACGCGCCGGACGAGCTGGCCAGGCTCCTGGCGTCGGTGGCGGCGGCGGGCGCCGCGCACGCGTATCTGCTGACGGAGGGCGACAAGTGAGCGATTCGAAGGACGAGTTGGAGGCGGTGCAGGCCGCGCTGGGTGCCGAGCACGCGGCTGTGTACGGCTATGGGGTCGTCGGCGGCCGGACCGGCGAGGGCCGCAGGGCAGAGGCGCGCACGGCGTACGACGCGCATCGCGCACGGCGCGACGAGCTCCAGCGCGCCGTACGGGACCTCGGCGGCGAGCCGGAGCCGTCGGCGGCCGCCTACGCGCTGCCGTTCGCGGTGCCGGACTCCGCGGCGGCGGTGCGGCTCGCGACCGAACTGGAGGAGCGGGTCGCCGGGGTGTACGCGGATCTCGTACGGGCCTCGACGGGCGCCCGGCGCCGAAGCGCCGCCGAGGCGCTCCGGGAGGCGGCGGTCCGTGCGGCGCGGTGGCGCGGCGGGAGCGTAACCTTCCCTGGGCTCGCCGAGCGGGCCGCCGGGGCGGCCTCCGAGCCACCCAAGGCATAACCGGTTCGGCGAAGTCGAGCAGGCTCAGGAAGCTCAGGAAGGAACAACGCGCGCATGGCATTCGAACCGCCCCAGCGTCTGGTCACCGCACTCGGTGAGACGGCGCAGGACGGCGACGACTGGCTTCAGAAGCTGCCTGCGGCAGCCGAACAGGCCGTCGCCCTGCGCGAGTTGACCGTCGAGCGGGTCCACGTGCCCGGCGGGCGCAGCGGCCTCGTCGTCATGGTGCGCCTCGCGGACGGCACGCCCGCGGTGCTGAAGCTGGTGCCGCCGAGGTCACGCCCCGAGAGCGAGCGGGCCGCGCTCGCGCACTGGGGCGGGTTCGGCGCGGTGCGGCTCCTGGACCCGTCCGCCGCGGACGGCGCCCTCCTCCTCGAGCGGCTGCACCGCGATGTGTCGGTACGTTCGCTGCCCGAGGCCAAGGCTCTGCTCGAAGCGGCGGGCACACTGCGCCGCCTGTGGGTGGAGCCGCCCGCTGGGCACCGCTTCGAGACGGTCGCCGAGCGGACGGGGCGGCAGGCCGACGCGATGCGGGCGTCCGCCGACGCGGAGGTCGCACCGCTGGTCGAGGCGGCGCTCGGCGCCCGGGACGAGCTGCTCGCCGGGGACGCGGAGGTCCGGCTGCTGCACGGCACGTTCCGGCAGAGCAAGGTGCTTCAGGGGGATCGCGTGCCGTGGCTCGCCGTGGGCCCGGACCCGGTGGTCGGGGAGCCCGCCTTCGATCTGGCGCGGCTCGTACGTGACCGCGTGGAGGACCTGATCGCTTCCCCCTCGGGGTCTGCGATCACCCGCCGCCGGGTGAAGAAGCTGGCCGAGTCTCTGGATGTGGATCAGGAGAGGCTGCGGGGGTGGACCTTGTTCCGGGCCGTGGAGTCGGGCATCCGGGCGCGGCGGGTCGGGCGGGAGCAGGATGCGGAGCTGTTGTTGGAGTTCGCGGGGTGGTTGTAGGGGGGTAGGGGCGGTCCCTGCGGGGCTTTCCCCGATCCCGCCCCCACCCGAAACTGGGGCTCCGCCCCAGACCCCGGTCCTCAAACGCCGGACGGGCTGAATGAGGGCCCCCGCGCCAGCGGGTTTTCGGGAAGGGGCGGGGTCGGGGAAAATTACGCCGGCCCAACCCCAGCCCGGCTCAGGCCGTAAGACGCGCGATCGCCTCAGCCACGGTGAGCTCCTCGCGCTCCCCGGTCCTGCGGTCCTTCAGCTCCACCACGCCCTCGGCGGAGCGACGGCCCGCCACCAGGATCTGCGGCACACCGATCAGTTCCGCGTCCGTGAACTTCACGCCGGGCGAGACGCCCGCCCTGTCGTCGACCAGGACCCGCACGCCCGCCGCGTTCAGCTGCTCGGAGACGTCGAGGGCCAGTTCCGTCTGGAGCGCCTTGCCCGCGGCCACCACGTGGACGTCGGCGGGGGCGATCTCCTTGGGCCAGCACAGACCCTTGTCGTCCGCCGTCTGCTCGGCGAGCGCCGCCACCGCGCGCGAGACGCCGATGCCGTACGAGCCCATGGTCACGCGGACCGGCTTGCCCTGCTGGCCGAGTACGTCGAGCTGGAAGGCGTCGGCGAACTTGCGGCCCAGCTGGAAGATGTGGCCGATCTCGATGGCGCGGCCCAGCTTCAGGCCGGTGCCGCACTTGGGGCAGGGGTCGCCCTCCTCGACGACCACGACGTCGAGGTAGTCGTCGACCTCGAAGTCACGGCCCGCGACGACGTTCTTCGCGTGCGTGTTGATCTTGTTGGCGCCGGTGATCCAGGCGGTGCCCGCCGCCACCCGCGGGTCGGCGATGTAGCGGACCTTCTCCAGGCCCTGCGGACCGACGTATCCACGTACGAGATCGTCGCGGCCCTCGAAGTCCTCCGCCGTCACCAGCTCCACGACGGAGGGCGACAGGTGCTCGCCGAGCTTGCCGAGGTCGACCTCGCGGTCGCCGGGGACGCCCACGGCGACGATCTCGCCGTCGACCTTGACCAGGAGGTTCTTCAGGGTCGCGGACGCGGGCACACCGAGGTGGGCCGCGAGCGTCTCGATGGTCGGGGTGTCGGGGGTGTCGAGCTCCTCGACGGGGCCGTGCGCCGAACCGTCCACCGCCGTGGCGACGAAGGAGACGGCCTCCGTGTTGGCCGCGTAGTCACACGCGGGGCAGTCCACGAACGTGTCCTCACCGGCCGGCGCGGGCGCCAGGAACTCCTCGGACGCGGAGCCGCCCATCGCGCCGGAGACGGCGGAGACGATGCGGTGGTCAAGGCCGAGGCGCTCGAAGATCTTGATGTACGCGGCGCGGTGCAGGGCGTACGACTCGGCGAGGCCCTCGTCCGTCGTGTCGAAGGAGTACGAGTCCTTCATCTGGAACTCGCGGCCACGGAGCACACCGGCGCGGGGGCGGGCCTCGTCGCGGTACTTCGTCTGGATCTGGTAGAGGATCACCGGCAGGTCCTTGTAGGACGAGCACTGGTCCTTGACGATCTGGGTGAAGATCTCCTCGTGCGTGGGACCGAGGAGGTAGTCGGCGCCCTTGCGGTCCTTGAGGCGGAAGAGCAGGTCGCCGTACTCGTCGTAGCGGCCCGTCGCGTCGTACGACTCCTTGGGCAGGAGGGCGGGCAGGAGGACTTCCTGGGCGCCGATGGCGTCCATCTCCTCGCGCACGACGTGGGTGATGTTCTCCAGGACCTTCTTGCCCAGCGGCAGCCAGGACCAGATGCCGGCGGCGGTGCGGCGGACGTATCCGGCCCGGACGAGCAGCTTGTGGTTGAGCGTCTCGGCGTCCGCCGGGTCGTCGCGCAGTGTCTTGATCATCAATCGGGACATGCGCTGGACCTGGGCCATGGTGAACTCCTGCGAAAGGTGGTCCCCCTGCTTCGAGCGAAGCCGAGAGCTCGGGGAGGGTGATGTCAGGAGGTTAGCCGGGGCGCGGGCGCGGGCGGAAATCGGTCAGGCGCCCGGCCGCCTCAGCGGCAGGGGCGCGCCCATCACCGCGTACGGCTTCTGCGCGCTGGGGAACTGGACGTCGCGGGCCAGGTCGGCGTACCCGAGGGAGCGGTACAGGCCCCGCGCGGGGCTCTCGACGTCGATCGCGGAGAGGATCGAGCGGGGCTGGTCGACGGCGTCCGTGATGGTGGTGATGAGCGTGCGGCCGACTCCGCGGTTCTGGTGGCCCGGCTGCACATGGAGCTCGGTGATCACGAAGGAGTCGTCGAGCCAGTCCTCCATGCCGCGGACGCGCAGGTAAGGCTCCACGACGGTGGACCACCAGTGGCCGCGGTCGTTGGGCATGCCGTAGACGAAGCCGACGAGCCGCCCCTCGGGGGTGGTGGCGCCGAGCGCTCGGGCGCCGGGGTAGGTGATGTGCCGCAGCACGATCTGCCGCCGCACGGTCACCTCGTCGTCGCTGAGCCCGAAGGCGTGGGCCTGCACCCGCAGCGCTTCGTCCACGTGCGTGGCGAGGTCCAGCGGCCCGATCACGACGTCGTCAGTCATGCGCCGAACTTTAACGCGCGGACGGGGGTGCGTGAGGAGTGCGGTGCGAGACGCGGGGAGCTAGAACAGGACGCTCATGAACGCCCCGACCTCCTGGAACCCCACCCGCCGGTACGCCGCCCTGGCCGCGGTGTTGAAGTCGTTGACGTAGAGGCTGACCACGGGGGCGACGTCCGCGAGGGCGTAGCGCAGGACGGCCGCCATGCCGGGTGCCGCGTAGCCCTGCCCGCGGTACTCGGGGGCCACCCAGACGCCCTGCACCTGGCAGGCATGTGCGGTGGCCGCGCCGATCTCGGCCTTGAAGATGACCTTGCCCTCGCGGTCGAGGCGCGCGAAGGACCTTCCCGCGCCGACGAGTTCGGCGACCCGCGCCTGGTAGAGCAGGCCGCCGTCGCCGGCGAGCGGCGAGATGCCGACCTCCTCGGTGAACATCGCCACGCACGCGGGCATGATCGTCTCCATCTCGTCCTTGCGGACGCGACGGACGTGAGGGTCGGGGGCGATGTCCCGTGGCAGCCGGTCGGTGACCATCAGGGGCTGCTGGGTGCGGACCTCGCGGGCGGGTCCCCAGGACGGTTCGAGGAGCCGCCACAGCTGGGCGGTGGATTCGGCGGGGCCGACGATGGAGGAGCAGCGGCGGCCTGCCCTGCGGGCGCGGTCGGCGAAGGCGCGGACCGCTCGCGGGGTCGCGCAGATCGGGACGAGGTTGGCGCCCGCGTAGCAGAGCGATTCCAGCATTCCGTCCTGGTACCAGCCCCACATCTCGCCACCGAGCCGCCACGGGTCGAGGCCCGCGACGCGCACCCGCGAGGTCACGAAGGCGTTGGCCACCGGCTCACGGTCGAGCACGGCGAGTGCGGCGTCCAGGTCACTCGGTTCGAGGACCCTGGTGGTGGTCTGAGTCAACACGTGCGGGGGCCTCACCATACGGTCTGCTGATCTCCGCACTGTACCTGGCGGGGGCGCCTTGTGCCGTGGGGTGGCTTGGAGGGGGCTTTGTCTCCTCCCCCTGCGGCGGGCCGGGCTTGTTCGCCGCTTCGCGGCAGGGTCTCCCGCCCACCCGCCCGATTGCCCCGCACCATCCCGTGCCGTAGAGGCGGCTCGGGCCGGGGCGTCTGGGGCGTCTTCTCCTCCGCGGGCCGGTGGGGGCTCGACACTTCTTCGCCGCTTCGCGGCAGGGTCTCCCGCCCACCCGCTCGATTGCCCCGTATCACCCCGTGCCGTAGGGCCGGGTTTGCCCCTGGGCGATCGCGTGGGCGGGAGGGAGACAGCCGCCGCGAAGCGGCGGTTCAGGGCGGCGCCGGTCCGCGGGCAAAGGCACAGCCGCCGCCCCCGCACAACAGGCAGGCCACGCTACCCACCCCCGGAGGCAAAGACGCAGGCGCGTCATGGCGACCGCGGGCATGGCGCGGGCGCGCAGGGCCCCCACACGCACGTGGGCCCCGCCACCAACCCGGTGGCGGGGCCCGCGTGACGTGGGTCAGCCTGCGACGGCCACCGTCGGTTCCCCGGAGGGGATTCCGTCCTTCTCCATCTGCTCCGCGATCTTCAGCGCCTCTTCGATGAGGGTCTCCACGATCTTCGACTCGGGCACGGTCTTGATGACCTCGCCCTTGACGAAGATCTGGCCCTTGCCGTTGCCGGAGGCGACGCCGAGGTCGGCCTCGCGGGCCTCGCCGGGGCCGTTCACGACGCAGCCCATGACGGCGACGCGGAGGGGGACCTCCATGCCGTCCAGGCCCGCGGTGACCTCTTCGGCCAGCTTGTAGACGTCGACCTGGGCGCGGCCGCAGGACGGGCAGGAGACGATCTCCAGGCGGCGCTGCTTGAGGTTCAGGGACTCCAGGATCTGCATGCCGACCTTGACCTCCTCCGCCGGAGGGGCCGAGAGGGAGACGCGGATCGTGTCGCCGATGCCCTCGGAGAGCAGCGCGCCGAAGGCGACCGCCGACTTGATCGTGCCCTGGAAGGCCGGACCGGCCTCCGTCACGCCGAGGTGCAGCGGGTAGTCGCACGCCGCGGCGAGCTGGCGGTAGGCGTTGACCATGACCACCGGGTCGTTGTGCTTGACCGAGATCTTGATGTCCCTGAAGCCGTGCTCCTCGAAGAGCGACGCCTCCCACAGCGCCGACTCGACCAGCGCTTCGGGGGTGGCCTTGCCGTACTTCTTGAGGAGGCGCGCGTCCAGGGAGCCGGCGTTCACGCCGATCCGGATCGGGGTGCCGGCGTCGTTCGCGGCGCGCGCGATCTCCTTGACCTTGTCGTCGAACTGCTTGATGTTGCCCGGGTTCACACGGACAGCGGCGCAACCGGCGTCGATCGCGGCGAAGACGTACTTCGGCTGGAAGTGGATGTCGGCGATGACGGGGATCTGCGACTTGCGCGCGATCGTCGCGAGGGCGTCCGCGTCGTCCTGCGTCGGACACGCCACCCGCACGATCTGGCAGCCGGACGCCGTGAGTTCGGCGATCTGCTGCAGCGTCGCCCCGATGTCGGACGTACGCGTCGTCGTCATCGACTGCACCGACACCGGTGCGTCCCCGCCGACGGCGACCGTACCGACCTGGATCTTGCGGCTGACACGGCGGTCGGCGAGCTTGGTCGGTACGGACGGGATTCCGAGAGAAACGGCAGTCATCTGGCGTGCATCCCCAAGGTGTGGATCAAGGTCCCGAGATCGGCGGGCTCCAGGCTTCGAGATTACGGCACCCCACCGGGCCCGGACACATCCCGTCCCCAAGTCCACCCAATGGTGGGCGGCCGGACACATAGAGTGCCCGGCCGCCGCAAACTCCGCATTGTCAGGAAATTCTCACCGGATTCACCACATCCGCGATCAGGACGAGGATCGTGAAGCAGATGAAGATCCCGGCCACCACGTAGGCGACGGGCATCAGCTTCGCGACGTCGAAGGGGCCCGGGTCGGGCCGCTTCAGGAGCCTGGCCGCCTTGCGACGGACCGACTCCCACAGAGCCCCCGCGATGTGCCCGCCGTCCAGTGGCAGCAGCGGCAGCATGTTGAACAGGAACAGCGAGAGGTTGAAGCCCGCCACCAGGAACAGCATCATCGCGATCTGGTTCTCCGGCGGGATGTCCAGCGTGAAGACCTCGCCGCCCACGCGGGCCGCGCCGACGACGCCCATCGGGGAGTCCTGCTTGCGGTCGCCGTCACCGAAGGCCGCGTCCCACAGGTCCGGGATCTTGGACGGCAGCGCGATGAGCGACTCGACGCCGTTCTCCATCATGTCGCCCATGCGGCTCACGGAGTCGCCGAAGCCCTGCTGGACGATGCCGGTGGCCGGGGTGAAGCCGAGGAAGCCCGCGTAGACGTACTTCCCCTCCACGTAGCCGCCCTCGCCGTCGGTCTTGCTGACCTGGTTCTTGATGAGGTTGGCGTGCAGGTCCACCTGCTTGCCGTCGCGCTCGACGGTGAGGGTGGCCGGGCCGATCGTCTCGCGGATCTTGCCCTGGAGCGCGGACCAGTCGCCGACGGGCTGCCCCTGGAAGGCCACGATCTTGTCGCCCGCCCGCAGACCCGCCGCCTTGGCGGGCGCGGGGGTGTCGCCCTTCTCGCACTTGGAGCGGTTCTCGCTCTGCTGGATGACGCAGTCGGACACCTTGCCGACGGACGTCGTCTGCGTGCTGATGCCGAAGGTCATCATCACGCCGAGGAAGATCGCCACGGCGAGGATCAGGTTCATGAACGGGCCCGCGAACATCACGATCACGCGCTTCCACGGCTTGCGCGTGTAGAAGAGGCGGGTCTCGTCGCCGGGCCTCAGCTCCTCGAAGGCCGCCGACCGCGCGTCCTCGATCATGCCGCGCCAGGGGGACGTCGAGCGTGCCTCCAGGCGGCCGTCCGGGCCCGGCGGGAACATGCCGATCATGCGGATGTATCCACCGAGGGGGATGGCCTTGATGCCGTACTCGGTGTCGCCCTTCTTGCGCGAGAAGATCGTCGGACCAAAGCCGACCATGTACTGCGGCACGCGGATGCCGAACAGCTTGGCGGTCGACAGGTGGCCCAGCTCGTGCCAGGCGATCGAGAACAGCAGCCCGACCGCGAAGACGACTATGCCGAGGATCATCATCAAGGTCGTCATGCGCGGGCCTCCGCGGTCGCCTTCGCCGTCAGTTCACGGGCCCGGGCGCGCGCCCAGGTCTCCGCTTCGAGGACGTCCGCGACGGTCAGGGAAGTTCCCGCGGACGGTGTGCCGTGTTCGGCGACGACCTTCGTGACGGTCTCCATGATCCCGTTGAACGGCAGGGCGCCGTTCAAGAACGCGTCCACGCACTCCTCGTTGGCGGCATTGAACACCGCCGGGGCCGTGCCCGCGAGCTTCCCCACGTGCCGGGCGAGCCCGACCGACGGAAACGCGTCGTCGTCGAGGGGGAAGAACTCCCAGCTCGACGCCTTCGTCCAGTCGAAGGCCGGCGCGGCGTCCGGCACCCGCTCGGGCCAGCCGATGCCGATGGCGATCGGGCCGCTCATGTCGGGCGGCGTGGCCTGGGCCAGCGTCGATCCGTCGGTGAACTCGACCATGGAGTGCACGTAGGACTGCGGGTGGACGACGACCTCGATGCGCTCGAAGGGGATGTCGTAGAGGAGGTGCGCCTCGATGACCTCCAGGCCCTTGTTGACGAGCGTCGCGGAGTTGACCGTGATGACCGGGCCCATGGCCCAGGTGGGGTGCGCGAGGGCGTCGTCCGGTGTGACGTTCGCCAGGTCGGCCTTCGTACGGCCCCGGAACGGGCCACCGGAGGCCGTGACGACCAGCTTGCGCACATCGCCGCGGGTGCCCGCCGCGAGCGCCTGGAAGAGGGCGGCGTGCTCGGAGTCGACGGGGATGATCTGCCCCGGCTTGGCGAGCGCCTTGACCAGGGGCCCGCCGACGATCAGCGACTCCTTGTTGGCGAGCGCGAGGGTGCGGCCCGCCTCGAGCGCGGCCAGGGTGGGAGCGAGCCCGATGGACCCCGTGATGCCGTTCAGGACCGTGTGGCAGTCGGACGCGGCGAGCCGCGTGGCCGCCTCGGGCCCGGCGAGGATCTCGGGCAGCGGCTCGCCGCCGTACTGACCCGCAAGCGCCTCGCGCAGCGCCGGTACGACCTCCTCGCGGGCCACGGCCACGGTCCGCACCCGCAGCTTCCTCGCCTGCTCGGCGAGGAGTCCGACACGGCCGCCCGCGGCGGACAGCGCGGTGACGCGGAAGCGACGGGGGTTGCGCAGGACGAGGTCGATGGCCTGGGTGCCGATCGAGCCGGTCGAGCCGAGGATGACGATGTCCCGAGGACCGTCCGTCACGACGGGGTCGAAGACGAGATGCGGGTCGGCGAGGGGGGCTGGACTGTCGCTCATCCCCCCATTCTTGCCTGGGCGGCGGCGTGAGGAGACACTGCGCCCCGATCCGGTGGGCCTCAAACGCGTTCCGGGGCGCTCCCGCGGGAGGGAACGCCCCGGAAAGCGTGTCAACGGATCGGGCGGTGGACGTTCTCCCGTTGGGTCGGGCCCGGTGTCGCGTCGGCGATCCAGGGGCCTTCGCCGCTGGGGTCGACGATGCCCGACTCCAGCCAGGTGTACATGCCGTTCAGGACACCCTTGACCACCTTGCGGTCGACGTCGTCCGTGTTGGTCCACAGGCGGTCGAACAGCTCGTCGACGCGGATGCGGGACTGGCGGCAGAACGTGTCGGCCAGCTGGTAGGCCTCGCGGCCGTGGTCCTCCGTCGTGCGCAGCAGCTCGGCGCGTACGCACGCCGCGCTCATCGCGAAGAGTTCGGCGCCGATGTCGACCACGCGCCCCAGGAAGCCCTGTTTGGTCTCCATCTTTCCCTGCCAGCGCGACATCGCGTAGAAGGTCGAGCGGGCCAGCTTGCGGGCATTGCGTTCCACGTAGCGCAGGTGCGGGGAGAGGTCCGCGTGGCCACTGGGGTGGAACTCCGCGTACGAGCGCGGCAGTTGGCCGGGCCCCGCGACCAGTTTGGGCAGCCAGCGGGCGTAGAAGCCGCCTGCCTTCGCGCCCGCCTTCGCCTTGTCGGTCAGGGACTTGTCCGGGTCGATGAGGTCGCCCGCCACCTTCAGGTGCGCGTCCACCGCCTCGCGCGCGATGAGCAGGTGCATGATCTCGGTCGAGCCCTCGAAGATGCGGTTGATGCGCAGGTCGCGCAGGACCTGTTCCGCCGGGACCGCGCGTTCGCCGCGGGCGGCGAGGGACTCGGCGGTCTCGAAGCCGCGGCCGCCGCGGATCTGCACCAGCTCGTCGGCCATCAGGCAGCCCATCTCGGAGCCGTACAGCTTGGCGAGCGCGGCCTCGATGCGGATGTCGTTGCGGTTCTCGTCGGCCATCTGGGAGGAGAGGTCGAGTACGGCCTCCAGGGCGAAGGTCGTCGCCGCGATGAAGGAGATCTTCGCGCCGACCGCCTCGTGCAGCGCGACGGGCTTGCCCCACTGCTCCCGCGCGCCCGACCACTCGCGGGCGATCTTCAGGCACCACTTGCCGGCGCCGACACACATCGCGGGCAGCGAGAGGCGTCCGGTGTTGAGGGTGGTCAGGGCGATCTTCAGGCCCGCGCCCTCCGGGCCGATGCGGTGCGCCGCCGGAACGCGGACCTGGTGGAAGCGGGTCACGCCGTTCTCCAGGCCGCGCAGGCCCATGAAGGCGTTGCGGTTCTCGACGGTGACGCCCGTAGCCGCGGCCTCCACCACGAAGGCCGTGATGCCGCCCTTGTGGCCCTCCGATTTCGGCACGCGCGCCATGACGACCAGCAGGTCGGCGACGACGCCGTTCGTGGTCCAGAGCTTCACGCCGTCCAGGACGTACGAGTCGCCGTCCGGCACCGCCGTGGTGGCCAGGCGCGCGGGGTCGGAGCCGACGTCCGGCTCGGTCAGGAGGAACGCGCTGATGTCCGTGCGGGCGCAGCGCGGCAGGAACGCGTCCTTCTGCTCCTGGGTGCCGAACTGCTTGAGCGGCTGGGGCACGCCGATCGACTGGTGGGCGGAGAGCAGCGCGCCGATGGACGGGTTCGCGGAGCCGACGAGGGCCAGGGCCTTGTTGTAGTAGACCTGCGTGAGCCCGAGCCCGCCGTACTGCGTGTCGATCTTCATGCCGAGCGCGCCGAGCTCCTTGAGCCCGTTGATCACTTCGTCGGGGATCTTCGCGTCACGCTCGATGCGGGCCGAGTCGATCTTCGTCTCGCAGAAGTCGCGGAGCTTGGCGAGGAACTCCTCGCCGCGCCGGGCGTCCTCGTCCGCGGGCATGGGATGGGGGTGGATCAGGTCGAGCCGGAAGCGGCCGAGGAAGAGTTCCTTGGCGAAGCTCGGCTTGCGCCAGTCCTGTTCGCGGGCGGCCTCGGCGACCTGCCGGGCCTCGCGTTCACTGACGGACGCCCCGGAAGGGGGTGGGGTTGGTGCGGACATTGAGGAGCTCACCTCGCCGCGCAGGGGGCCGATCGGCTCCGGTTGACCCGATCTTGACCCGGTCGGTTACTGACTGGTGCTACTCGATCGTATGGATCGTATGTACCCGATTCGTCCCGCGCCCACCAGTCTTCGCGCAGCGTTCGGCCGCATCGGGGTCCGTGCGGCCCGCGGACACGAGAACGGCCGGAGCCCCCGCACAGTGGGCTCCGGCCGTGGTCCTCGGCGTTTCAGGTCAGAGGGCGAGGCCCGTCAGGACCATGACGCGCTCGTACGTGTAGTCGTCCATCGCGAAGCGGACGCCCTCGCGGCCCACGCCGGACTGCTTGACGCCGCCGTACGGCATCTGGTCGGCGCGGTAGGAGGGGGCGTCGCCGATGACCACGCCGCCGACCTCAAGGGCGCGGTGCGCGCGGAAGGCGGTCTGCAGGTCGTGCGTGAAGACGCCCGCCTGAAGGCCGTACTTGGAGTCGTTGACGGCGGCGAACGCCTCCGCCTCGCCGTCCACCTTCTTGAGCGTGAGGACGGGTCCGAAGACCTCCTCGCAGGCGATCGTGGCGTCGGCCGGTACGTCGGCGAGGACGGTCGGCGCGTACGAGGCGCCGTCACGCTTGCCGCCGGCGAGCAGCTGCGCACCCGCCTGGACGGCCTCGTCGACCCAGGACTCCACGCGCTTGGCGGCGTCCTCGTTGACGAGCGGGCCGACGTCGGTCTTCGGGTCGGACGGGTCGCCGGTGACCTGACCCTCGATGGCCTTGAGGACGCGCGGCACGAGCCGGTCGTACACGGAGGCGTCGGCGATGACGCGCTGCACCGAGATGCAGGACTGGCCGCCCTGGTAGTTGGAGAAGGTCGCGATGCGCGAGGCGGCCCAGTCGAGGTCCTCGTCGGAGGAGAAGTCGGACAGGACGACGGCGGCGCCGTTTCCGCCCAGCTCCAGGGTGCAGTGCTTGCGCGGCACCGAGTCCATGATCGCGTAGCCGACCTTCTCGGAGCCGGTGAAGGAGATGACGGGAAGGCGCTCGTCCTGGACGAGGGCGGGCATCTTCTCGTTCGCGACCGGCAGGACCGACCAGGACCCGGCGGGCAGTTCCGTCTCGGCGAGCAGCTCGCCGATGAGGAGACCGGAGAGGGGGGTCGCGGGCGCCGGCTTGAGGATGATCGGCGTGCCGGACGCGATGGCCGGGGCGATCTTGTGGGCGCAGAGGTTCAGCGGGAAGTTGAACGGCGCGATGCCCAGGACGACACCCTTGGAGAAGCGCCGGGTGAAGGCGAGACGCCCCTGGCCACCGGCGTCGGTGTCGAGGCGCTGGGCCTCGCCGCCGTTGAACCTGCGGGCTTCCTCGGCGGCGAACCGGAAGACGGAGACGGCACGGCCGACCTCGCCACGGGCCCACTTGATCGGCTTGCCGTTCTCGGCGGAGATGAGCTGGGCGATCCCCTCCGTCCGCTCGACGAGCCTGCGGCTCACGTGGTCGAGGGCGGCGGCCCGCACGTGTGCCGGGGTCGCGGCGAACTCGTCGCGCACGGCGTACGCGGCGGCGACGGCCTCCTCGACCTGGGCGTCGGTCGGGACGGCCGCCTTGCCGACGATCCGCCCGTCCCAGGGCGAGGTGACGTCGAGAGTGGTCTCACCGGTGGTCTGGCGACCGGCGAGCCAGAAGGCGTGGATGGAAGTCATGTCGATTCCCGGCCCTTCCGCGAAGGTGTGTCTTGGGGGGTACGTTCCCCACCGTAGGGGCGGTAAGGGTGGACGACGTTTGTCCGACGCGGAGTACTGACGGGGGCCCCCGCGCCTCTTTGGCAGGGGCGCGTTTCGCGCGCGGCTACTCCGTACCGCTCGAAGTCGCCTTGAGCGAAAGCCACAGCTCCATCCGGACGTCCGGGTCGTCCAGGGAGCGGCCGAGGATCTCCTCGACCCTGCGCATGCGGTAGCGCAGGGTGTGGCGGTGGACGCCCAGGTCGGCCGCGGCCGCGTCCCACTGGCCGTGGCGCGAGAGCCAGGCACGCAGGGAGGCGATCAGGTCGCCCCGGCCGGTGGCGTCGTGTTCGTACAGGGCGCGCAGCAGACCGTCGGCGAACGCCCGCACCGCGTCGTCGGCGAGCAGCGGCAGGACCGAGCCCGCCGCGAGGTCCTCGTGTTCGACCATCGCGCGGCCACGGCGCCGGGCGATGGACAGCGC
The DNA here is from genome assembly GCF_040660195.1 of Streptomyces sp. NPDC050147. Taxonomy (NCBI): domain Bacteria; kingdom Bacillati; phylum Actinomycetota; class Actinomycetes; order Kitasatosporales; family Streptomycetaceae; genus Streptomyces; species Streptomyces sp. NPDC050147. The sequence continues at coordinate 51,601 of NZ_JBFALJ010000011.1, forward strand.
CTGGTCGGCCTGCTTGTACGCGGTGGCCGCCGCGATCGGTCCTGCGGGCGCGGAGAGACCGAGGAGGAGGGTCGCACCGTCGCCCGCACCGCTCTCCGCCGCCTCGGAGCGTCCTGCCTCCAGCGTCCGCGCGTAGGCGACGCAGGCCGCCGCGCCCGCGCCGCCGTCCACGACGAGCAGCACGAGCCGCTCGCCGTAGGGGACGACCAGGAGTGCCTCGCCGGCGCGCGCCGCGGCCGACTCGACGGCGTCGGTGAGCTCGGCGAAGGGGTCGCCGTCCTCCGGGGCGGGGGCGGGCACCTCCGCCACCACCAGACGGAACGGCGCGTCGAGCAGGCTCCCGTACAACTCCCCCGCCACCGTGCGGGCGTGGTCCGGCTCCCCGGCGAGCAGCATCCGGAGCACCGCGGAGCCGACCCGGGCCTCGGCGGCCTGCAGCGAGCGGTTGCGCTCCGTGGTGAGGGTGAGCAGCGCTATGGCGGAGTGCAGGGCGTACCGCTCGGCGGTGCCGAGGGTGGATGCGGTGCCGACGGCGAGCGCGGCGCGGGGCCGGCGTCCCGTGCCGATCGAGTGCAGCTCCACCCGGTCCTCGGCGCCCGCGACGACCGCGCTCGCGGGGGCCGCCCGGTCGCGCAGCCGCTCCACGTCGGAGGTGAGCCGGGCGGCCCGGCGGGTCGCCCACTCGGGGGCCGTGGCGACGACGGCGCCCGACGCGTCGTACAGCGCGGCCCAGCCGTCGACCTGTGCGGCGAGGGCGCCGAGCAGCCCTTCGGGGCCGTCGCTCAGGGCCTGCTTGGTCAACTCGCGCTGGGCGGCGAAGCCCGCCGTCACCGCGCGGTACTGGTCGGCGGCGATCGCCGCGGAGACGGCCTTGCTGATGGCGAGGAACGGGGTGCGGCGCGGCACCTCCAGAAGCGGAAGCCCTTCGTCCGCGGCTGCGGCGACCAGGGCCTCCGGAATGTCCTTGTAGTGCACCCCGACCGCGAACCCGAGCCCGACGACGCCCGCCGCCGCGAGCCGCTTCACGTACCGGCTCATGGCCTCCGGGTCCTCCGCGTCCAGCTTGAGCGCGGTGATCAGGAGAAGTTCGCCGCCCTCCATGTAGGGCACGGGGTCGGTGAGCTCACTGGCGTGCGCCCAGCGCACGGGCGCGTCCAGATGTTCCTCACCCGCGCGCACGGTGAGCTTGAGCGCGGAGTGGTGGACGAGGGAGGCGAGCGTGGGCGGCATGGGACCTTCAGGTCTGGTCAGCAGGTCAGGACGGCAGGTCCGGCAGACCTGGCAGCGGCGGACAAGGCACGCGTCCCGGTCGGCCATGGAATCCCGGACAAGATGTGGATCTTTTGGCCGCTACGTATGAACGACCTGTGCCGATTCTGCCTCACCGTACGGTACGTACGGGACCGAACACCCCGTACGCACACCCCTGCCCCGCTCCCCGCGGCCGGCCCCCTAACTGCGAAGGTCCACCAGGAGCGGCGGCGCGTGCTCGCCCCGTACGTCGGTCAGGGAGAGCACGGCGTGCCCGGCGGGCACGGCGTGAGCGAGCTCGGAGGCGGACCACCGCTCGCGCTCGACCTGGCGGACGGTCACGGCGCGCGCGGTCGGGGCGTTGCCGGTGATCACCCGGCGGAGCATGTGCACCGTCTTGCCGAGCGGGGTCTCGGCGATGATCTGCCGGTCGGTGACGTCCCGCGCCTCGATCCACTCCTTGCCCCAGACCTCGGCGAAGTCCTGCCCGTCCCACGGGGTGAGCCCGGACAGCGCCATGCGGCAGCCGACCGAACCGAGCAGCGGGGTGCGCAGTGGACGGGGCGCGTCGTCGAGCGTACGCAGGGTCAGCACGACTCCGGCGTTCGCGGACCGCAGCCGCTGCAGTCGGCGTACGGACTCCGGGGTGACCGTCCCCGTCGCGTCGTCGAGGACGAGACAGGCGAACAGTGAGCGGTCCTCGCGGGCGGCGGCGCTCGCCATGAACTGGGCAAGCATCAGCCGGGCGAGGATCCGCGACGCGTCGGCGTGACCGCGCTCGGGGAGATCGACGCGGACGCGTACGGGATGGTCCAGGGCCCGCAGCGAGAAGGGTGTGCTCTGACCCGAGGTGTCGAAGAAGGAGGCGAAGGCCGGGCGGTCGAGCAGCGCGATGCGGTCGGCGATGACGGCCCCCGGGTCGCCGGGGTGGCCCAACTGCCGCTCGCGGGCGTCGAGTTCCCGCAACATCGCCTCCTGCCCCGACTCCTGGAGCGCCGTACGCAGCGCGCCGAGCGGGCCGGGGGCGCCGTCGAGCAGGGCGCGCAGCTCGGGCACGGAGGGGAAGCGCCGGTGCACCGCGTGGTAGGGGCCGAGCAGTTGGGCGAGCACGGTCGTCGAGCGGCGGCTGTCGGCTCCGGGGTGCGGGTCGACGAGGTCGCCCACGAGGGCTTCGGCGAGGACGGCGGCCGCTTCGTCCGGGTCGTTCGTGCCGCCGTACAGATCGAGGTCGTACACGGAGTCGGGGTGTCCGATCCGCACCACCACGTCGTAGTCGTCGGCGGGTCCGAGCCCGGCGCCCGCGGCCCCGACCACGACCACGGCGGCCCGCCCCGCGAGCGCGCCCAGGCACAGCGACTCGGCGACCGGCCACACCACACCGCTCGTCTTGCCGGACCCGGCGGGCCCCACGGCGAGCAGCGAGGTCCCGAGCAGCTCGGGCCCGACCCCGAGCCCCGTCCCCCGGTAGGCATAGGGATTACGCGGATCATCGACCGTCGTCCCGAGCCGCACCTGAGCCGTGGCGAGGTCGTGACGGGCGGCGCGCGCGGGCAGGTCCCGGTCCCCGGAGGGGTGGGCGCAAGCGGCGGCCCCGTCCCGCACGACGGACTCGCTGAACGCGGAGAGGCTGTTGCGCCCCGCTCGCACGGACCGCCAGGCCCGTGTGATCCGGGCATGGTCGACGTCCCGCATGAGCCCGGCCCGAGCGTCGGCGGCGAGCCGCTCGGCGGCGGCGTCCGCCCCGGCTTCCCTCAGCTGGGGCCACTGGGCGGGGTCCTCGGCGGGGGTGGGGGGCGCTTGCAGCGGGGCGGGGCGGCGGAAGCGGGGGGCGACGTAGCGGCGCCAGATCTCGTCCCAGCGGCCGAGCTTGCCGACTCCCGTCATGATGGCGAGCACGATGAGGGTGTAGTAGCTGTACCAGACGACCGCGTTGCCCACCCGGTCGTCCGAGTAGACCCACTCGTCGGGCAGGAACAGCTCCAACGGCAGGACCCACCAGCCGCCGAGATAGCCGTTCCACAGCAGCGACCAGATCAGCCACCCCACGAGCAGCGCGATCAGCGCCCCGCTGAAGAGCTGACGCACGGGGGTGACCTCCGGCTCCTGCTCAGGCCTCGGCACATGCCCGAACCGCCACACCCCCGGCTGCGCGCCCGGCCGCGGCGTACGCAGCCAGGACAGGAAGGAGGAACCGTCCGGCTGCGGCGGCACCTCACCGGAGGCGGTCCCCGGCGCCCGCACGGGCCGGGGCGGAGTGACGGGCACCCCGGCGGAACCGGCGTGGCCGGACGGCACGCCCCGCTGCCCGGCGGAGCCTGAAGGCCCTGCCGGACGCGGCACCGGTGTGGCGTGCGTACCGCGAGCGTCGTGCGTGCCTTCGGAGTCCATGGCCCTTGCCCCCCTGACCTGCCGGTCTGTCGGTTCAGCCGTCAATCTAGTGCCCCCACAGGGGCAGTTCACCGAATACGCGCCCGGGGCCCGCGGCAACACCCTGCCCGGCCCGGCCCCACGACCGGGACGAAAGCCGCACCCCGCCCACCCCCTCTATGTCCACCACGGACAACCGCCACGCCGAACAACTCCCCCGTGGAGCATGCCCGCCCCCTTCCTCCGCCCCTAACCTGCGAAAGAAAGCAGCAACGAAAACAAGCATCGAGCGTCCGCCTCGCCCCACCCCCAGGAGCACCCCATGACCGCACTTCCGCAGGAGCGCCGCGTCGTCACCGCCATTCCCGGGCCGAAGTCTCAGGAACTGCAGGCCCGCCGTACCGCCACGGTCGCCGGTGGCGTGGGTTCCGTGCTGCCTGTCTTCGCGGCGCGCGCGGGTGGCGGCATCATCGAGGACGTCGACGGCAACCGCTTCATCGACTTCGGTTCCGGCATCGCCGTGACGTCCGTCGGTGCCAGCGCCGAGGCCGTCGTACGCCGTGCGACCGCACAGCTCGCCGACTTCACGCACACCTGTTTCATGGTCACTCCGTACGAGGGGTACGTCGCCGTCGCCGAGCAGCTCGCGGAGCTGACCCCGGGTGACCACGAGAAGAAGTCCGCGCTCTTCAACTCCGGCGCCGAGGCCGTCGAGAACGCCGTCAAGATCGCCCGTGCGCACACCAAGCGCCAGGCCGTCGTCGTCTTCGACCACGGCTACCACGGTCGGACCAACCTCACGATGGCCCTGACCAGCAAGAACATGCCGTACAAGAACGGCTTCGGTCCGTTCGCGCCCGAGGTCTACCGCGTCCCGGTGGCGTACGGCTACCGCTGGCCGACGGGCGAGGAGAACGCCGGACCCGAGGCCGCCAAGCAGGCCATCGACCAGATCAGCAAGCAGGTCGGCGCGGAGAACGTCGCCGCGATCATCATCGAGCCGGTCCTCGGCGAGGGCGGCTTCATCGAGCCCGCGAAGGGCTTCCTGCCGGCGATCGTGAAGTTCGCCAACGACAACGGCATCGTCTTCGTCGCGGACGAGATCCAGTCCGGCTTCTGCCGCACGGGTCAGTGGTTCGCGTGCGAGGACGAGGGCATCGTCCCCGACCTGATCACGACCGCCAAGGGCATCGCGGGCGGTCTGCCGCTCGCCGCCGTCACCGGCCGCGCCGAGATCATGGACGCCCCGCACTCCGGCGGCCTCGGCGGCACCTACGGCGGCAACCCGGTGGCCTGCGCCGGTGCGCTCGGCGCCATCGAGACCATGAAGGAGCTCGACCTCAACGGCAAGGCGAAGGCGATCGAGGCCACGATGAAGGCCCGCCTCAACGCCATCGCGGAGAAGTACGACATCGTCGGCGACGTCCGCGGCCGTGGCGCGATGATCGCCATCGAGCTGGTCAAGGACCGCGCCACCAAGGAGCCGAACCCCGAGGCGACGGCCGCGCTCGCCAAGGCCTGCCAGGCGGAGGGCCTGCTCGTCCTCACCTGTGGCACGTACGGCAACGTCCTGCGCTTCCTGCCGCCGCTGGTCATCGGCGACGACCTCCTGAACGAGGGCCTGGACATCATCGAGGCGGCCTTCTCGCGCATCTGACCGCCTACGGCGTACAGCACCTGAAGGAGCCGGGATCACCCCATACAGGGAAGATCCCGGCTCCGCATGTATCCGTACATGCCCTGACGTGTATGTACGGCGCACGGTGCGAGAGCCGTGACCTGGGGTGACCGTCAGGGCATGTGAAGAACGTGTGCGGGACCCATGCCGGGTTGCCATTCCGTCTGTCGGGCCGCCACCGGCTGACGTACGGTTTCTGCAGATGAGAGAAACACCCCGCCCACAGGGGACTGTGGGCGACACCGGGACGGAGCCTCCCCAGCCCCGTCTTGGTCGTGCCCTCGCGCACACACCCGGAGTCACTGGCTCTGGAACTCCTCACCGATCGGATGGCCGCCCGCTCCAAACCCCCCGGGGCGTGCGGCACACCGGTCAGGACGGCCGCCTCGGAACTACCCCCCCTGTTCCGGGGCGGCCGACCACTCTCCTCTTCTGCCTCTGCGCGCTGCTCTTCGCGCTCATCACCTGGCAAGTGATCGCCGACGGCCCCCTCCGCGACGCGGACGAGCGGCTCGGCCCCTGGATCACCGGAAGCCGCCTGCCGGACGGCGCCGCCGAACTCCTCGCCGATCTGGGCGGGGTCGCCGTCGCCGTGCCGTTCCTCGCCGCCGCCATCGCCTACGCGGCCTGGCGCGGCCACCGGGCCGGTACGTTCCGCTGGTGGCTGGCCCCGGCCGTCGCCGCCGTGGCCATGACGGTGGTCCCGGTGCTCGTGATCCCGCTCAAGGAACTCATCGGCCGCACCGGTCCGCCCGGCATGGACGGCAGCGGCTACTACCCCTCGGGGCACACCGCCACCGCCATGGTCGCCTACGGCGGGGCGGCGCTGCTCCTGCTGCCGTATCTGCGCGGCACGTACGCACGGCGTGAGCTGGTCATCGCCTGCGCCCTGTTGAACTTCGGGGTCGGGCTCGGCCTCGTGCGCCGCGGCTACCACTGGCCACTGGACGTCGTGGCTAGCTGGTGTCTGTTCGGGATGGTGTCGCAGGTGATGGTGCTCGTGGTGGTGCGGTACGGCCGCCGCCCCGCCGACAGCGACGCGGACACAGCCATGGGTACGGGTACGGGTACGAGTACGCACACCGCTCGGCCGAAGTAGCCGTCCGTTCTCGCCCCTCACCGGCCGCGCTACTCCCCCGCCTGCTCCCCGTCCCGCGGCGTCAGCCGCGCCGCCGCCTCATGCATCGCCAGTTCAAGCAGCGCCGGGTCCGTCAGCGTGCCCGACCCGTCGGGCTGGACGAGCCAGCGGACGCCGCCCGTGGCGCGCCCCGGGTAGGGGACCACGATCCAAGTGCCGCGCCCCGCCCCCCGCACGCCCGTGCCGAGCCAGCGGGCCACGGTGCCCGCCGGCACGAAGAACCCCATGCGGGAGTCGCCGAAGTCCGCGAGCACCGGGCCCGGGCGGTCGACGCAACGGGTCAGGACGTCGAGCGTGGGATAACCGAGTTCGCCCGCGAGGATGAGCACGTCCCAGAGCCTGCCCGCGGGCAGGAGCGCGACCCCCAGTGGATTGCGCTCCCACTCCCAGCGGCAGGCGTCCGGATCCGGCGCCACCGAGACCAGCCACTCGACCGCCGACTTCGCTCCCGAGCCCGATCCACTCATGGCGGGACCTCCTCTTCCTGTGGGGCAGCTGTGCCTGTCACAGGAGAGAGGGAGAAACGGCCGGAGCATTACGCGGGTTTCGGGAACTTGTTGACGAAGAGTCGACAGCGAGCCGTCGCGGGCCCGGATCCGGTCAGCTGTCGAAGCCCAGTCCCAGCTTGTCCATCGTCTTCAGCCACAGATTGCGCCTGCCGCCGTTCTCGTCCGCCCGCGCGAGCGACCACTTGGTCAGGGCGACGCCCGTCCACGCGAACGGCTCGGGCGGGAAAGGCAGCGGCTTCGTGCGCACCATCTCCAGGGACGTACGCTCCGTGCGCTCACCGGAGAGCAGGTCCAGCATGACGTCCGCGCCGAAGCGCGTGGCCCCGACCCCGAGTCCGGTGTACCCCGCCGCGTACGCGACGCGTCCCGCGTGGGCCGTGCCGAAGAACGCCGAGAAGCGCGAGCAGGTGTCGATCGCGCCGCCCCACGCGTGCGTGAACCGGACCCCCTCCAGCTGCGGGAAGCAGGTGAAGAAGTGGCCCGCGAGCTTCGCGTACGTCTCGGGGCGGTGGTCGTGCTCGGCGCGCAGCTTGCCGCCGAACGGATAGATCGCGTCGTAACCGCCCCACAGGATGCGGTTGTCGGCGGAGAGCCGGAAGTAGTGGAACTGGTTGGCGCTGTCGCCGAGACCCTGACGGTTCTTCCAGCCGATGGCCGCCAGTTGCTCCTCGGTCAGCGGCTCCGTCATCAGGGCGTAGTCGTAGACCGGGACGGTGTACGCGCGGACGCGCTTGACCAGCGACGGGAAGATGTTCGTGGCGAGCGCGACCTGGCGGGCGCGGATCCGGCCGTACGGGGTGCGTACGGCCATGCCGGCGCCGGAAGAGGCGAGTTGGAGCGCGGGCGTGTGCTCGTAGACGCGTACGCCCTTCTCCAGGCAGGCGCGCTTGAGTCCCCAGGCGAGCTTCGCCGGGTGGAGCATGGCGACGCCCTCGCGGTCCCAGAGGCCGCCGAGGAAGGTCGGCGAGTCGACGTGGGCGCGCACGGAGTCCGCGTCGAGCAGCTCGGAGCCGTCCGCGAGGCCGTGCTCCGCCATCTCGTCGTACATCTCGTGCAGTTCGGCGAGCTGGTGCGGCTGAGTGGCCACGTCGATCTCGCCGGTGCGCTCGAAGTCGCAGTCGATGGAGTAGCGCTTGACGGCCGCCTCGATCTCGTCGAGGTTGCGGGCGCCGAGCTCCTCCAGCTTCGCGATCTCACCGGGCCAGCGGGACAGGCCGTTCGAGATGCCGTGGGTGAGGGACGCGGCGCAGAAGCCGCCGTTGCGGCCGGAGGCGGCCCAGCCCGCCTCCCGGCCCTCGACCAGGATCACGTCGCGGTCCGGGTCGCGTTCCTTGGCGATCAGCGCGGTCCACAGACCGCTGTAGCCGCCGCCGACGACAAGCAGGTCGCACTGCTCGTCGGCGGTGAGGGCGGGCTCGGCGCGAGGCTTGCCGGGGTCGTCCAGCCAGTACGAGAGGGGCTGGGCGTCGGAAAGGGACTTGGTCCAGCGGGTCATGGCGCTTGGGGCCATGATTTCCAACTCCTTCAGAATGTTCGGAGCTATGACTTTGCCTGCTTGCTGCGGCGCTTGGAGACGATCATTCCGCCGAGCACCAGGAGCACGGCGACAAGGAACATCGCCGTACCGATGACATTGATCTGAACGGGCGTACCGCGCTGTGCCGATCCCCAGACGAACATGGGGAACGTCACGGTCGAGCCCGCGTTGAAATTCGTGATGATGAAGTCGTCGAAGGAGAGCGCGAAGGCGAGCAGCGCGCCCGCCGCGATTCCCGGTGCGGCGATCGGCAGCGTGACCCGGACGAAGGTCTGCACGGGGCCCGCGTAGAGGTCCTGTGCGGCCTGTTCCAGGCGCGGGTCCATGGACATCACGCGCGCCTTGACGGCGGTCACCACGAAGCTGAGGCAGAACATGATGTGGGCGATGAGAATCGTCCAGAAGCCGAGCTGCGCTCCCATGTTGAGGAAGAGCGTGAGCAGCGAGGCGGCCATGACGACCTCGGGCATCGCCATCGGCAGGAAGATCAGCGAGCTGACCGCCCCGCGCGCCCGGAAGCGGTAGCGCACGAGCGCGAAGGCGATCATCGTGCCGAGCAGGGTCGCGCCGATCGTCGCCCAGAACGCGATCTGCAGGCTCAGCGAGAGCGAGCCGCACATGTCGGCGACACCGCAGGGGTCTTTCCACGCGTCGAGCGAGAAGTCCTGCCAGGCGTAATTGAAGCGGCCCTTCGGCTTGTTGAAGGAGAACACCGTCACGACGACGTTCGGCAGCAGCAGATACGCGAGCGTCAGCAGACCCGCGATGACGACGAATTTGCCGCGGAGCCAGCGGAAGAAGGCAGCCATCAGACGAGATCCTCCGTCCCGGACTTCCGGATGTAGAAGGTGACCATGACGAGGATCGCGGCCATGAGGATGAAGGACAGGGCCGCGGCTGTCGGGTAGTCCAGGATGCGCAGGAACTGCGTCTGGATGACGTTTCCGACCATGCGGGTGTCGGTGGAGCCGAGCAGATCCGCGTTGACGTAGTCGCCCGCCGCGGGGATGAAGGTGAGCAGCGTGCCGGAGACGACACCCGGCATGGAGAGCGGGAAGGTCACCTTGCGGAAGGTCGTGGACGGCTTCGCGTAGAGGTCACCGGCGGCTTCGTGCAGCCGGCCGTCGATGCGCTCCAGGGAGGTGTAGAGCGGCAGGATCATGAACGGCAGGAAGTTGTACGTGAGTCCGCAGATCACCGCCAGCGGTGTGGCCAGGACCCGGTCACCTTCCGTGACACCCAGCCAGCTGGTGACGTCCAGGACGTGCAGCGAGTTGAGGGCGCCCACGACGGGCCCGCCGTCCGCGAGGATCGTCTTCCAGGCCAGCGTACGGATGAGGAAGCTGGTGAAGAACGGCGCGATGACCAGGACCAGGATGAGGTTGCGCCAGCGGCCCGCGCGGAACGCGATCAGATACGCGAGCGGATAGCCGAGCAGCAGACACAGGATCGTGGCGGCGCCCGCGTACAGGACCGAGCGCAGGAACTGCGGCCAGTAGTCGCTCAGCGCGTCCGAGTAGGTGGCGAAGTGCCAGGTGACCTTGAAGCCCTCTTCGAGGGAGCCCGTCTGTACGGATGTCGAGGCCTGGTAGACCAGCGGCAGCGCGAAGAAGACGACGAGCCAGAGGATGCCGGGCAGCAGCAGCCAGTAGGGGACGAGGCGGCCCCGCTTGCGGGTCTTGCGTGGCGGCGCCTCGGGCTCTTTCGCCGGGGGCGTTCTGGTGAGGGTGGTCGTCATGCGGAGGCGTCCTCCTCGACCTTCTCGACGCCCGCCTCGATGTCCTGGGCGGCGTCCAGGCCGAAGGTGTGCGCGGGGTTCCAGTGCAGGACGACCTCGACGCCGGGGACGAGGCGGGTATCGCGCTCGATGTTCTGGGCGTAGACCTCGAAGGCGTCGCAGAGCGGGCTGTTGATGACGTACTGCGTCGAGACGCCGATGAAGCTGCTGTCGGCGATGCGGCCCGTGATGCGGTTGCGCCCCTCGGGGATCTGCCCCGCGTCGTCGGCGTGCGTGAGGGAGATCTTCTCGGGGCGTACGCCGAGGATGACTCTGCCCCCGGTGGTGGTGGGCGCCGTACATCGCGCGGCGGGCAGGGTGAGCTTGCTGTCGCAGGCCTTGAGGGTGAGGTCGTCGCCGCTGCGTCCGGCGATCTCGGCCTCGATGAAGTTGGACGTGCCGAGGAAGTTGGCGACGAAGGTGGTGCGGGGGTTCTCGTAGAGGTCGGCGGGGGCGCCGAGCTGTTCGACCTGGCCCGCGTTCATCACCGCGACCTGGTCGGCCATGGTCATGGCCTCCTCCTGGTCGTGCGTGACGTGGATGAAGGTGATGCCCACCTCGGTCTGGATGCGCTTGAGTTCGAGCTGCATCTGGCGGCGCAGCTTGAGGTCGAGGGCGCCGAGCGGCTCGTCGAGGAGCAGCACCTTGGGGTGGTTGATCAGGGCGCGGGCGACGGCGACGCGCTGCTGCTGGCCGCCGGAGAGCTGGTGCGGCTTCTTGCGGGCCTGTTCGCCGAGCTGCACGAGGTCGAGCATCTCGCCGACCTGCCCCTTCACCGACTTGATGCCGCGGCGGCGCAGGCCGAAGGCGACGTTCTCGAAGATGTCGAGGTGCGGGAAGAGCGCGTACGACTGGAAGACGGTGTTGACGGGCCGCTTGTACGGCGGCAGCGCCGTGACGTCCTGCTCGCCCAGGTGGACGGTGCCCGTGCTGGGCTCCTCAAGACCCGCGATCATGCGGAGCGTGGTGGTCTTGCCACAGCCGGACGCGCCGAGCAGCGCGAAGAAGGAGCCCTGCGGCACGGTGAGGTCCAGCGGGCGGACGGCCTTGAAGGAGCCGTACGTCTTGCTGATCCCGGTGAGGCGGACGTCGCCGCCGTGTTCTGTAGCAGTCGTCATGGTGCGTCCAGGGGGTCGAGGGGAGGCGTGGGAACTACGAACGGGCGCGAGCGCACGGCCTAGGAACCGGTCAGCTTGGCGAACTTCTCCTCGTACGCCGTCTCTTCCTTCGGCGTCAGGGAGCGGAACCCGTGCGACTTCGCGGCCATCTCCTTGTCCGGAAGGATCAGCGGGTTGTTCGCGGCGTCCTTGTCGAGCTTGGCGAGCTCGGGGCGCACGCCGTCCACGGGGCAGACGTAGTTGATGTACGCGGCGAGGCGGGCGGCGGGCTCGGGCTCGTAGTAGTAGTCGATGAGCCGTTCGGCGTTGGACTTGTGGCGCGCCTTGTTGGGGACGAGCAGGTTGTCCGTCGACGTGATGTAGCCCTGGTCGGGGATGTGGAAGGCGATGTCGGGGTTGTCGGCCTGGAGCTGGACGATGTCGCCCGCCCAGCCGAGGCACGCGGCGAGGTCACCCTTGTCGAGGTCCGACGTGTAGTCGTTGCCCGTGAAGCGGCGGATCTGCTTCTTGTCGACGGCCTTCTGGAGGCGGGCGATGGCCGCGTCGAAGTCGTCGTCGGTGAACTTCGCCGGGTCCTTGCCCATGTCGATGAGCGTCATGCCGACGCTGTCGCGCATCTCGGAGAGGAAACCGACGCGGCCCTTGAGCTTGGGGTTGTCCAGGAGCTGCGACACCGAGGTGATCTCCTCGCCGTCGGTCGCCTTCTTGTTGTACGCGATGACCGTGGAGATGCCGGTCCAGGGGTACGAGTAGGCCCGCCCCGGGTCCCAGTCCGGGTTGCGGAACTGGGCGGCCAGGTTGGTGTACGCGTGCGGCAGGTTGGCCGGGTCCAGCTTCTGGACCCACCCGAAGCGGATGAGCCGGGCCGCGAGCCAGTCGGTGACGCAGATCAGGTCGCGGCCGGTGTCCTGGCCCGCCGCGAGCTGCGGCTTGAGCTTCCCGAAGAACTCGACGTTGTCGTTGATGTCCTCGGTGTACTTGACCTTGATCCCGGTGCGTTTCGTGAACGCGTCCAGGGTGGGGCGGCGTTCGTCGTCGTCGACGTCCATGTACTCGGTCCAGTTGGAGAAGGTGATCCGCTTCTCCTTGTCCGAGTGGTCCTCGGACGAGACGTCGCCCTGGCCCTTGCTCGCGGCCGGGATCCCGCAGGCACTCAGTGCCCCGAGGCCGCCCACGGCGAACGCGCCGCTCGCCGAGGCGCGCAGCAGCGAACGGCGGGTGAGGGAGGCCCTGCCGTTCCTGAGGCTGCGGTGCATGGCGGCCAGTTGGGCCGGGGAGAGGGGATGAGGCTCGTACTGCTCCATGCGCTTGGTTGCCCTTTCGGGAGGGTGTGCGGCCGCTGGTCGGGCGGCCTGACGACTATCGGTCCCCGAAGATCGTGCGGTGCCAGTCCTTGCGGACGACCGCGGTGTTGTCGAACATGACGTGCTTGATCTGCGTGTACTCCTCGAAGGAGTAGGCGGACATGTCCTTTCCGTAGCCGGAGGCCTTGTATCCGCCGTGCGGCATCTCGCTGAGGATCGGGATGTGGTCGTTGACCCACACGCAGCCCGCCTTGATCTCGCGGGTGGCGCGGTTGGCGCGGAACACGTCGCGGCTCCAGGCGGAGGCGGCCAGTCCGTACGGGGTGTCGTTGGCGAGCCGGATGCCTTCCTCGTCGGAGTCGAACGGCAGCACCACGAGAACGGGCCCGAAGATCTCGGACTGCACGATCTCGCTGTCCTGAGCGGCGTCGGCGATGAGGGTGGGCTTGTAGAAGGCCCCGGGGTGGTCGAGCGCCTCGCCGCCGGTGACCACGCGCGCGTAGGAGCGTGCCCGGTCGACGAAACCGGCGACGCGGTCGCGGTGGACGTGCGAGATGAGCGGCCCGAGGTCGGTGTCGGGGGCGAACGGGTCACCGAGCCGCACGCTCTCCATGAGCGCGGCCACGCCGTCCACGAAGGCGTCGTACAGCGGGCGTTGCACGTACGCGCGCGTGGCGGCGGTGCAGTCCTGCCCGGTGTTGATGAGGGCGCCGGCGACCGCGCCGTGGACGGCGGCATCGAGGTCGGCGTCGTCGAAGACGACGAACGGGGCCTTGCCGCCGAGCTCCAGGTGCAGCCGCTTCACGGTGGAGGTGGCGATCTCGGCGACGCGCTTGCCGACGCCGGTGGACCCGGTGAAGGAGGTCATGGCGACATCGGGGTGGCCCACGAGCCGCTCCCCCGCGTCCCGCCCGGCGCCGCTGACGATGTTGACGACGCCGTCGGGGATGCCCGCCTCGGTGGCGGCCCGCGCGAAGAGCAGCGAGGTGAAGGGGGTGAGCTCGGCCGGCTTGAGGACGATCGTGTTGCCCGCGGCGATGGCGGGAAGGACCTTCCAGGCGGCCATCTGGAGGGGATAGTTCCAGGGGGCGATGGAGCCGACGACTCCGATGGGCTCACGCCGTACGTACGAGGTGTGGTCGCCGGAGTACTCACCGGCCGACTGGCCCTGGAGATGCCGGGCCGCGCCCGCGAAGAACGCGGCGTTGTCGACCGTCCCCGGTACGTCGAACTCCCGGCTGAGCTTGATGGGCTTGCCGCACTGGAGCGACTCGGCCTGCGCGAACTCCTCGGCGCGCTCGGCAAGGACGCCCGCGAAGCGGTGCATGGCGTCGGAGCGCTCGCCGGGGGTCGCGCCCGCCCACTCGGGGAAGGCCCGCGCGGCGGCGGCGACAGCGGCGTCGACGTCCTTCTCGCCCGCGAGTTCGTAGCGGTGGACCTCGTCGCCGGTGGCCGGGTCGACGACGGCGTGGGAGCGCCCTGAGGTGCCCTTGGTCAGCCGTCCCGCGATGTACTGCGCGCCTTCCGCGAAGTGGTCCTGCGCCTGGAAGTTGTGCATGACGCTCTCCTCCGCCGTCGTCCCCGTCCCAGGGGGTCGGCGTAGCTCCAGATCGATTTGAGTGCCGATCCTGACAGAGCAGTGGTACTCCAACAAGTGATTCCGTTGTTGCCTTTTGGTTACGCGACGGAATCTGTCGACCAGGTGTCGAGTCGTCCTGGAAAACCCAGGACGGTATGTCAGTGGTGCGTGCCATGCTCGCGTGTATGACGAAGATCGACTCGGTGGACGCGCTGGTCACGGCGGTGCGGGCGGGCGTGCATGTGAAGTATCTGCACTTCTGGGGCCACACGCCGCGCCGTGACGGGACGCTCGGCGCGAGCTGCCTCAGCCAGTGGTGGCTGTCGCCGTTCACCGTGGACGGGGTGGAGTACGGGACGGCGGAGCACTGGATGATGGCGGCCAAGGCGCGGCTCTTCGGGGACGCGGAGGCGGAGCGGGCGGTCCTCGTCTCGCGCACGCCCGCCGAGGCGAAGAACGCGGGGCGTCTGGTGCGGGGGTTCGACGAGGAGATATGGGCCCGGGAGCGGTTCGGGATCGTGGTCGAGGGCAGCGTGCACAAGTTCGCGTCCACCGCCGCGCTCTCCTCGTTCCTCGTCGGCACGGGGTCGCGGGTGCTTGTGGAGGCGAGCCCGTTGGACCGCGTCTGGGGGATCGGCCTGGCGGCCGATGACGAGCGGGCGCGGGACCCGGACAGGTGGCGGGGGCCGAATCTGCTGGGCTTCGCGTTGATGGAGGCGCGGGACCGCTTGCGCTAGGCGGTTCCCTGGCGCCGGGGGCCTTAGGTCGTCCACGCCGCCGGGCGGGGCCTTGCGCCACCGCCCAGGGACTTGCGCTGGACCCGTCCTGAGCCGCCGCTTCGCTGCGGGTGTCTCGCCCGCCCACCCGTTTGCCCTGCGGTGCAGGGTGAGCGAAGGGCCCCGATGCGGGGTGATCGGGTGAGTGGGCGGGAAAGATCCGCCGCGAAGCGGCGGTTCAGGCGGGCCGACAGACAAGGCGACCCGCCCGAAAAAGCCGACGTCAGGAGCCGACGGTCACGGAAGCCGAGTAGCTGCCGCCCCCCGAAGCCGCCCCGTCCTCCTCGAACACGTCGTCCGGCGTCACGATCAGCACCACCAGCAGCGCCACGCCCAGGACGATGCCCGCGATCCCGCAGATGATCCCGGCCAGCGCCTGCCCGGGATTCGTCGCCTCGCCGCGCTTCGCCCTGCCGCGCCCGATCGAACCGAAGATGATCGCCAGGACGCCGAGCACGATCGCCAGGGGCCACAGGCAGAAGACGGCGGCCGCGACGATCCCGAGGACGAGCGCGGTCACGCCCATCCCGTTGTTGGGCGCCATCGGCATCGCGGGCCAGCCGTATCCGGGAGGGCCCTGCCCCTGGTAGCCCGGGTAGCCGGGATATCCGGGGTAGCCCTGCGGCCCGGGAGCCCCGCCCTGCGGCCCAGGGAACCCGGGATACCCGTAAGGGACCTGCCCGGGCCCCTCCGGTCCGATCGGAGGCGGCGGCACCGGCTCCCCCTGGCTCCCCGCACCCGCCGGAGGCGCGGCCGGCGCGGCCCACGGATCCCGCTTCTCCAGCGGAACCGGCCCGGAAGCAGGCCAGGACGTCCCGCCCGCGCCCGGCGCCCCCGGCGCTCCCTCATCCGCCGGCGGAGCCCAGGGATCCCGCTCCTCGGACGCGCCCCGCCCCGCCGAACCGTCGGACATCCCGCGTCACCTCTTTCGTACGTTCCGTCATGCTACGGCCACCGCCCTCGGCCGACGGTACGCCGCCTACGATGATCCCCGACCCACCGATCAGCCGATCATTTCCGTTCCTGGGGAGGAATCCGTGACCGATCCGCGCAGCACCAGTGAGCCACGCGACCCGCATGCCTTCATCGCAGGGCTGCCCAAGGCAGAACTGCACGTGCACCACGTCGGCTCGGCATCTCCCCGCATCGTCTCGGCCCTCGCCGCCCGCCACCCCGACTCCAAGGTGCCCACGGACATCGAGGCCCTCGCCGACTTCTTCACGTTCACGGACTTCGCGCACTTCATCCAGGTATACCTCTCGGTCGTGGACCTGGTCCGCACCGCGGACGACGTACGCCTGCTCACGTTCGAGATCGCCCGCGACATGGCCCGGCAGAACATCCGCTACGCCGAGCTGACCGTCACCCCCTACAGCTCCGTGCGCCGCGGGATCGACGACCGCGCCTTCATGGACGCCATAGAGGACGCCCGCAAGGCGGCCGAGGACGAGCTCGGCGTCGTACTGCGCTGGTGCTTCGACATCCCCGGCGAGGCGGGGCTCGAATCCGCCGAGGAGACGGTCCGGCTCGCGACCACCGACAAGCTGCGCCCCGAGGGCCTGGTCTCCTTCGGGCTCGGCGGGCCCGAGATCGGCGTCCCGCGGCCGCAGTTCAAGCCGTACTTCGACCGCGCCATCGCGGCGGGCCTGCACTCCGTCCCGCACGCGGGCGAGACCACCGGGCCCGGGACGATCTGGGACGCCCTCACCGACCTGCGCGCCGAGCGCATCGGCCACGGCACCAGCGCCGCCCAGGACCCGAAGCTCCTCGCCCACCTCGCCGAGCACCGCATCCCGCTCGAGGTCTGCCCGACGTCGAACATCGCGACCCGCGCCGTCGCCACCCTCGACGAGCACCCGATCAAGCAGTTCGTCGCCGCCGGGGTCCCGGTCACCGTCAACTCCGACGACCCGCCCATGTTCGGCACCGACCTCAACAACGAGTACGCGGTCGCCGCCCGCCTCCTCGACCTCGACGAGCGGGGCATCGCGGCCCTGGCGAAGAACGCGGTCGACGCGTCGTTCCTCGACCCGGCGGGCAAGGCGAAGCTCGTCGCGGAGATCGACACGTACACGCGGACCTGGCTCGCCCCCTAGCGCGGCAGCACAATGGGCCCCATGCGCACCGTGACAGCCGTGGCCCACCGAGGCGATCCCTACCGCGTCCGCGAGAACACCCTTCCGTCCCTGCGCTCCGCGTTCCAACGGGGCGCGGACGCGGTGGAGATCGACGTCCGTCTCAGCCGTGACGGCGTCCCCGTCCTGCTGCACGACGCGTCCCTCAAACGCCTGTGGGAGCTCGACCGCCCCTTGTCCGTGCTCTCCGCGGACGAGGTGCGCGGCCTCACCGAGGACGGCGTGCCCACCCTGGAAGAGGCCGTCGCGGCGACCGAAGGCCACCGGCTCATGGTGGATCTTCCGGACGCCACACCCGAGTCCGTGCGCGCGGTCGTCGGGGTGATCGCCGACTGCGGGGCGGCGGAGCGGGTGTACTACTGCGCGGGCGCCCGGACGATGCTCGCGGTGCGCGCGGTGGATCCCGCCGCCGAGATCGCTCTGACCTGGACGAGCCTGGCCCCGCCACGCGCCGCCGTGCTCGACGCGATCAAGCCGCGCTGGCTCAACTACCGCTTCTCGCTGCTCAACCGCGAACTGGTCACCCAGGTGCGGCGTCAGGGGCTGCTCGTCTCGGCCTGGACCCCGGACACGAAGCGCTCCATGCGCCGACTCCTCGACATCGGCGTCGACGCGATCACGACCAACCGCATCGACACGCTGCATGCCCTGCGCGAGCGGTCCGACGGCGCGCTCTCGTAGCCGGACGGTCCCTCAACTAGCTTGTGTTGCATGGGGAACAGCGACGACGACAAGCGGGAAGAGCCGCTCTTCGTGTACGAGCGCGACGAACGGGGCTATCGCGGCCACCGCCTCAATCCACGGCATCCCGTAGGCCGCATGCTGACCCTCGCTCTGCTGGTCGGCATCGTCCTCGTCATCCTGCTCATGGCGAGGTGACGGACCCGCCCTGCGGGGCCCCCGCGGCATACGCGAGCGGCGGCGCGATGGCCTGCGCGTCCACCTCCTGCTCCACCCAGAGCCCGATGAGCAGCGCCGCCGTCGCCTCCACCAGACCGGCCCGCTCCAGACCGCCCGCGGCGAACGGCGTACATCCGGCGTCCTTCACCAGTTCCCGTACGACATCCACCGCGCCCTGGTCGTCCCCGCACACCGGGACCGCGAGCGGCCGGCCGCCGAAGACCGGCGGGTCCATCCGCCATACGTCCTGGTGGCAGAGGTTGAACGCCTTGACGACCCGCGCTCCGGGCGCCGCGTCGGCGAGCCGCCGTGCGGCCGACGGGCCGCCCTCGGTGAGCAGGGTGAAGCCCGGCCCCACCGGGTTGGAGCAGTCGATCAGCACCCGGCCGGTCAGGGCCGCTCGGAGCTCGCCCACGACGGCGGCCCCCGCGGCGTACGGCAGGGCGAGCAGGACCGCGTCCCCGAACTGCGCCGCAGCACGCGGTGTCCCGTGCCCCGCCGCGCCCATCCGCGCCGCGAGCGCCGCCGCGCGGCCCTCGTCCCGGCCTCCGATCAGGACTTCGTGCCCGGCACGCACCCACTGCGTGCCGAGCGCGTCCGCCATGCCGCCCGTGCCGATGATGCCTGCCCGCATACCTGTCTCCCTCTTGTCCGGTGCCCCGGTCACCGGGGTACGGAACGACAGTAGGAAAGGGCTCGGGCACCATTCGGTACGTGAGAGACGACAACCTGCTTGCCGACTGCCGCGCCCGGCTCGCCTTCGACCTGCTCGCCAACACCTGGAACGCGGTGGCGCTCTGGGCCCTGCGGCACGGCCTGCGCCGCCCGCATGAACTGCTCGATCTGATCGGCGGCATCAGCCCCAAGATTCTCACCGAGACGCTGCGCCGCCTGGAGTACAACGGCCTGGTCTCGCGCCGGTCGTACGCCGAGTCGCCGCCCCGCGTCGAGTACCAGCTCACCGCCTTGGGACGTACCTTGCTCGGTCCGATCGAGGCCTTCGGGGCGTGGGCCTTCGACCACGGCGACGAGGTGATGGCCGCGCAGGAGCGCGCCGACCACCCCGCCGCCGGCGCCGACATCCCCTAGGGGACATCCCCCAACTTGCCTGAATACGAAGGGGCGTTGACCCCTCAGGGTTGGTCCGACTCCCGCCCTCCCCAGTGACGATCCGCCCTGCCACCCAGAGCGCCAGGATGGGAAGCACCACACCACAGCCACCCCTGGAGTCCCACTGTGCGGTTTCCTGCCCGCGCCGCTCTCGCGGCCGCTCTCGTCCTCGGCCTCACCGGCGCCGCGACCGCCCCCTCCCTCGCGGACACGCGTACCCCGGCCGCGACGGCTTCCGCTCAGGGCTCCGCGCCCGACGGGAAGGCCCTGCGCGCCGCGATCAAGGGCCTCCCGAACGCCGACGCGACCGCCGCCCTGGTCCGCGTCGGCGGCACGGACGGGAGCTGGCGCGGGAGTTCCGGCGTACACGACCTGGTTACGGGGAGAAAGGCCGACCCGCACGGGCGCTTCCGCGCCGGGTCGACGACAAAGATCGTGACCGCCGCCGTGGTGCTGCAACTGGCGGCCGAGGGCGAGCTGGACCTCGACAAGCCGGTGCAGCACTACATGCCGGAGCTCTTCCCGAAGCAGGAGCGGGACCCGGAGAAGAGGTTCGAGCCCATCCCCGTCCGCAGCCTCCTCAACTACACCAGCGGCCTGAAGGCCGGCGACGGCTT
Organism: Streptomyces sp. NPDC050147; assembly: GCF_040660195.1. NCBI lineage: Bacteria > Bacillati > Actinomycetota > Actinomycetes > Kitasatosporales > Streptomycetaceae > Streptomyces > Streptomyces sp. NPDC050147. Next base: position 71,397 of record NZ_JBFALJ010000011.1, read on the forward strand.
CGACGACGAATACGCCCACCGCTACGACACGCTGGACCACCGGACGGTCGTCGCGTCGGCCATCTCCAAGGGACCCGAGAACGACCCCGGCGACGAGCAGCACTACCGCAACATCCACTACACGGTGCTCGGTCTGCTGATCGAGCGGATCACCGGCGATTCGTACGCCGATCAGGCGAGGGAGCGGATCTTCCGGCCGCTGCGCATGCGCGACACGTACTTCCCCGGCGCCGACCTCCGCATCCGGGGCCCGCACAATCGCGGCTACCAGAGCGTGAAGCAGCCGGACGGCACCACCCGGCTCGTCGACGTCACCGAGTGGAACCAGTACGACCGCTTCGCGGCGGGCGACATGATCTCCTCCACGGCCGACCTGGAGGTCTTCACGCAGGCGCTGTTCGACGGAGAGGTCGTCCCCGAGCCGCAGTTGAAGGAGATGTTCACCCGCCCGAAGCTGGCGCCGGGCGTCCCGGAAGCCATGTTCGGCGCAGGCCTCCAGCGGATGAAGATCGACGACGACACGGTGGTCTGGCTCAAGACCGGCTCCCGCTACGGCTACACGAACATGATCGCCTCCACCGAGGACGGTTCCCGCACCCTCGTCTACTCGGTCAACGCGACCGACGCCAAGGGCAAGGACATGAACCCGGTCGCCGAGCGGATCGCGTGGACCGCCTACGCGACGCCCGTCAGGCTCGCGAAGACCGTGACGTTGTTGGGGTAGTAGTTCCGGTCCGCGTCGAACTCACCGCCGCAGGTGATCAGGCGCAGCCCCGCGTGGTCGATGTTCTTGTACACCTCCAGGGTGGGGAATTCCTTCTTCGGGAATTCCTCGACACGGTCCACCGAGAAGGTGGCCGTCCTGCCGTCCTCGCGTGTGACCTCGATCGTGTCCCCCGCCTTCATCGTCTTCAGCTTCCTGAAGACCGCGTCCGCGCCGTCCCAGGTCACATGGCCCGCGATCACCGCCGGGCCCTTGGAGCCGGGGGTGGGGCCCGGTTCGTACCAGCCCGCCAGATCGGGGTCCTTCGGTGTCGTCATCGCCCCGTCCGCGCCCTGCCCGAGCGTCTCCAACGCGCTGGACACGCCCAGGGAGGGGATGGCGACACGTTGCGGAACCGACCGGTCCAGGGGCGTGGAGGCGGCCTTGCCCGATCCGGTCGACGGCGTGGCGGCGCCCGTCGTGCCGTCCTGGGCCGCGCTCTGGCGGGGAGGCGCGGGCGCGGTGGCGCTGCCGCCCTGGCCCGCGCACGCGGTGAGCGCCAGAGCCGCCGCGACGGCGGCGACAGCGGCGGCCGAGGCACGCCGGACCCCGGTCCACACCCGCCATGCCGAGCGGCTCACGCGGCGTCCCCGGTCTTCGCGACCGCGGCGGCGGGCACCGTGCGCCGCCTGGCGAGGACCAGTGCCGCGGCGGCCGTCACCGCCGCCGCCCCGGCGGCGCCGGTCACGGACCCGAAGGACGCACGGTCCTGTGTGCCTCCGCCGGTCTCGACCCCGCCGACGGGGACAGAGCCGACGGCCGCGCCCTTGACCACACCGCAGTTGGTCGGAGCGGTGGCCTCCTGGGGAAGCTTCGGGTCGAGTTCGCTCTTGCCCGCGCCCTCGAAGTCGTACTTGCCGTTGTCGTTGCGGTCGACGCCGTGCTGAACGATGTGCAGGTCCTTGATGTGCTCGACCACGTCCTGCCCCACGGTGATGGTCCGCTTGTAGGAGACCTTGCCCTGCGCGTCGGCCACCGGCATCCGGTCCACGGCGAGGCCGCTGCCCGCATCGGTGGCGCCGGACTCGGTCAGCGAGATGTTGATGTCTCCGTAGTGGACGGTGGCCTCGGTGTTGTCGAGGATGCCGTCGCCGTTCGTGTCGTCGCCGCCGTCCGGGCACTGGAAGTCGTGCCCGTCGGTGGACCCGTGCAGGTGCTGCGCCGAGGGCTGCCCCGGCACCAGGCCCTCGGACTTGATCCACACGGTCAGCGCGTTGCCGCGCAGGCTCAGGAGGGCCGTGCCCGTGGAGCCGGAGTCGTTCAGCTGCGCCAGGTCGATCTGGTAGGCCGGGGGGTCCGCCGCGTACACCGGGGAGGAGACGACCACGGTGAGAAGGGCGGCGGGCAGGGCGACGAGCGCCGCGAGAAGTCCGGTTCGCTTGGGCATCACGTTCGTTCCTCTTCTGCGGCATCCTAAGCGGACAGCCGCGCGTCGTACGGATCTCCGGGTGATGCCCGAGCGATCCACCGATCGCCACCGGAGCATCAACTCCCCTTGCCTGCATGGAAGTTGAAGGGACAAAGACGCGGAGGCGGCTGGCCCCCTCATTGATGGCCATGCAGTTACCTATGAAACGCAGCGAGACTCGTGGGTGTTCAAAGTGAGGAGGGTGCGTCGAAATCTCCCCCTGGCCGCTGCCGTCGGCTTTCCCCGACCGGCCGCTCCTCAGGCGACCTGAACCAGTTGAAGAAGCAGGGCATCATCAACCACGTCAAGAAGCAGAAAGTGCTCCCGCCCAAGTGCGACGGGCGACAGGCGGAGAAGGAAGGCCGGCCATGGCATCCGAGTGGGGCTGGGACAGCGGTGAAGGTCTGCTGGGCATCGACGACCCCGCCGAGTGGGACGCCGCGTACGAACGCCGCGAGAAGCGTCTCGGTACAGCGGCAATCGGGCTGGCCTTCAATTGCTCGCTGGCGGAGGCGTCGCCTCGGATCGTCCGGGCGACACAGTTGCCGGACACCGATCAGCGGGCATACGCGTTCACCGCCGCGGGCACGGCCGCTCGGCTCAATGGAGAGCTGACGCCAGAGTTGTACGCCGCGCTGCGCGTGGAGGGGCACAAAGGCCTCGCCGAGTACGCCATCGACGACACGCTGACCTTCGTACCGTTCCGCGACCTGCCACCGTGGCTCAAGCGGCGGAAGGTGATCACCTCTGTGCGCAACAAGTTGGAGAGTTGGTGGCTGCGATCCGGGGAAACGATCGAAGACGCCTGGCAGGGCCTGCGCCGACGTCGCTCCTCCTGAGCAGGAGGCGCCTAGAGCCCCGCGATCGCGTTCCACCGCTTCGCGAACTCCGTCCGTTCCTCCGACGTGATGTCCCGCGCGATCGCGAGCCGCTTGCGCATGGCGTCGTCCGGGAAGATCAGCGGGTCCTCGGCCAGCGAGGCCAGCTCCTTGTCCTTGGACGAGGCGAGGATGTCGCGGGCCGCGGGCACCGGGCAGACGTAGTTGACCCAGGCGGCGAGCTCGGCGGCCACCTCCGGCTCGTAGTAGTAGTCGATGAGCCGTTCCGCGTTCTGCTTGTGGCGGGCCAGGTTGGGGATCATCAAGGACTCCGCCCACAGTTCCGCCCCCTCCTCGGGGACGACGAACTCGATGTCCGGGTCGTCGGCCTGGAGCTGGATCACGTCACCGCTGTAGGCCTGGCAGGCCAGGACGTCGCCGCTGGAGAGGTCCTTGATGTAGTCGTTGCCGGTGAAGCGGCGGATGTGTTTCGAGGCCACCAGCTTCTCGACCCGGTCGCACACCCGGTGGAAGTCGTCGGCCCGCCACTTGGTGATGTCGACCCCGTCACCCTGCATCAGCAGCGCGAACGACTCGTCGAGCCCGGAGAGCAGCGTGACCCGGCCCTTGAGGTCGTCGGCCCACAGGTCGGAGACGTGCTTGATCTCCCGGCCGAGCCTGCGCTTGTTGTAGGCGACGCCGGTGATGCCGGACTGCCACGGCACCGTGTTCTTGCGGCCGGGGTCGAAACTGGGTGAGCGCAGCAACGGGTCCAGGTACTTGGTGACGTTCGGCTGCCTGGCGCGGTCCATCTCCTGGACCCAGCCCAGCCGCACGAAGCGGGCGCACATCCAGTCGCTGATGACGATGAGGTCGCGGCCGGTCTCCTGGTGGTTCATCAGGGACGGACTGATCTTGCCGAAGAACTCGTCGTTGTCGTTGATCTCCTCCGTGTAGCGGACGTCTATGCCGGTCCGCTTCTCGAAGGCGTCGAGCGAAGGGCGCTTCGTCGAGTCGTCGTCGTCCGTGTCGATGTACAGCGGCCAGTTGGCGAAGGCCAGCGTCATGTCCTGCCGCGAGCGGTCCCCGGCTCCCCGCTCGCCGGGGCCTATGTACGCGGCGGGCACCCCGCAGCCCGCGAGCGCGCTGACGGCCGCCCCACCGCCGATGGCACGCAGCAGGGACCGGCGGGAGACTGAGGAGGCACTGGGGTTCGCTCGCACCCCGGCAGCATGCGCCTGCGTGTCCCGTACAGGCAATGGACGCTGCGTCGAGCCGGGCGGGCGGGAAGCGACACCCTGTCCATCGCCCCGTCCATCACCCCGTCCATCGGGGCGGACACACTGGTGTCATCACACCGGCGCCAGCCACCCCGCCAGGCCCCCCGCGGTGATCCGCTCCAGCGGCGAGGCGTCGACCGGCCCCGGGTAGAGCCGGTACACCGTGCCCGACGTGACCCCCTCCGCCCCCGCCAACTCGCCGTGCAGCAGGGCCAGCAGGGCGCGTCGCCCCGCCAGCTCGGGCTCCGGCTCCGCGCGCAGTTCGTCCGGCTCCCAGCCCTCACGGACCCGCAGCGCGAAGTCGGCACGCGGCTCGTCCTCCGCACGGCGGTAGCCCCACAGGACGTGGCCACGGCCGCGCACGTACACGGGCCCTTCGGTGCGGGCCGCCGCCGTCCAGCAGGCGAGCTCCCACAGGGTGGCCCTGCCGCGCGGCTGGAAGGTGTCGAGCAGGTCGTTGCCCATGCGCCCGAGCTGCTTGCGGTAGCGCCACACGTCGTGGTTGCCCTCCCCCGTGGCGAGGGTGACGTCGGCCCACCAGGCGCGGCGCGTGCGCAGGTCGACGATCATCGGCACGCGCAGCGCCGCGTCACCCGCGAGGTCGAAGCGCTGCCGGACGGTGCGCGGGTCGTACACGGCCCGCTTCGTACCCTCCACCGCCATGAACCCGGCGAAGGCGTCCGGGAGTTCGTCGAAGGGCACGTTGTTGTACGAGAGGACCGCGGGCACCACGAAGCGCACCCCCACGTCGGCAAGGCGCGGCAGGTCGAGGTCCAGGTACTCGGTGGCGCCGTGCGGGCCGGGCGCCGAGGTGAGGTCGCCGGAGTGGCGGGCGGCGCCGCCCGCGTACATCAGGTGCGTGTAGTCGCACAGGCCGACGAAGCGCCACAGGTCGTCGTAGAGCGCGACGGACAGGTCGAGGTCGACGCGCACGCCCTTGGGCTGGAGCCAGTGCAGGAAGAGGCGCACGGTCTCGCTGTCCGCGGGCATGGGCAGCGAGCTGCCGCGCGGCACGGCGACCAGGGACGCCGCGGAGGCGCGTTCGGCGTACGGCACCGGCAGATCGGCGAGCGAGGCGTCCAGGACAGCGACGTCGTACCGCTCGCCCTCCCCGTCGGCGAGCCGCCGCACGGCCTCCGCCTCGATCAGCTCGCCGACCCGCCCGGCCACCCGGGGCGGCAGCGGCGGCCGGTCGTCGTCGACCGCGTACGCCCGGGTGACGCGCCCGCGCGGGAAGAACACGCGGCGGTGCCCCGGTTCGGAGCGGACCTTCATGCGGCCGTACGCGCCCAGCAGCGGCCCGGGTCCGGAGCGGGGCAGGGCGTCCGCGAGCGCCTCGCCCACGGCCTTCGGCAGGGTCGCCTCGCCCGACCGGGCCAGCAACAGGTCCAGGCGGCGCAGCAGTTCACCGGGGCGTTCGCGCAGCAGCCCGGCCGCGGCCGTGGTGTCCCAGCGGCCGATGGCCTCCTCGACACGGCCCCGCCAAGTGGAGATCCGCAGCCGGTCGCCCTCGATGCGGACGTCCTCGTGGCGTGCGGCCTCGGCGAGCAGTACCTCGGACAGCGCGGTGTCCGCGAGGCGGGTTCCTCGCAGGACGGCGAAGGCGAGCGCCACGCGCGCGTGGCGGTGGGCCTGCTCGAAGGGGTGCAGGATTTCACCGGCCCGCTTCCAGGCGCGCGGGTTGCGGGCCATGTCCTCGGCGAGCCGTCGCAGGTCGAATCCGTCGAGCAGGCCGAGGAGCGCACGGCGTACGGGCCGCGAGAGCCCGCGCAGGCGCGGCGGTGCGAGCAGGTCGGGGTCGCCTCCGGACCGGACGACGAGGATGCGCAGCACGTCCGTGGCGGTGTCCGCGTACCGCCCGACGAGCGAGCGCGCTTGCGGCACGTCGAGCAGGGGCGCGAGCGCGAGGGCCTTGTTCTCGCGCAGCGGGATCTCGGCGGGGAGCCAGGCGGCGGCGTCGGCCGGGTGCACGGTGCCGAGGAGCAGGACCAGGTCGTCGTGGTCCTGGGGGTTCAGGGGCGTGCGGCGGGCGAGCAGCTCGGCGAGCTCGGCCGCGGCGTCGCCGGGCGCGCCCAGGCGCAGGGTGCGCAGGATCTCGCCGCCGTCGCCGCCATGGCCGGCCCCGGTGTCGAGCCAGGGGTCGGTGGGCCCGTCGGTCTCGTAGCGGTTCTCGCAGATCGGGCAGGCGTACCAGACGCAGCACTCCTCGCAGCAGCCCCAGTTGTCGACCTTCTCGACGCAGCCGTCGCACAGCAGGTGCCCGCAGGGCCCGAGCGCCCGCACGCGGGCCTTGGTGCCCGCGCAGTTCATGCAGGGCTGGTGCGGCTGGGCGGCGAGGTAGGCGAGGACGGCGTCGGTGTAGCGGTTCTGCGTGTACTGGTACGGGATCTCGTCGGGGAAGCGTCGGAACAGCGGCGCGTGGTGCCGGTCGGAGCCCATCAGCGCGTCGACGTCGGCGAGCAGCTTCATGCCGGTCGCGGCGAGGTCGGTGACGGAGAGTCCGGTCAGCGCGCGGCGCAGCGGGGCCGTCAACAGGTGGCCGCGGTCGGCGAGTTCCGCTTCGAGGACGACCACGGCGGCGGCGGTCTCGGCGGACCGTCCCACGCCGGAGGGAACGTTCACGCTCTGGCCGCGGCGCAGCAGCAGCCCGGCGAGGTCGTCAGCCGTCGTCATCATCAGGTCCCACCCCCGTGAGTACAGAAAGGCGGGGGCGGGGAGTGGGCGCGCTACGGATCTTTTGCAGAGATGAGAAAGAAGGAAGCACACCACGGAGCCGCCCCCGCGTTCCTGACGGTACGCGGGGGCGGAAAGGGCGTCACACGATTTAACGCCGGGGGCCCTGTAGGGGCGCGGGGAACTGCGCGACCAGCCCCAACGACCCGCTGAGGCCGACGGCGAGCGGCGAGGCAGACGCGTCTGCCAGGCCGGTTCCCGCTGAGCCCGAGGCGCCTAGCCCTCGATCGACGTCATCACGTGCTTGATGCGGGTGTAGTCGTCGAAGCCGTACGCCGAGAGGTCCTTGCCGTAGCCGGACTTCTTGAAGCCGCCGTGCGGCATCTCCGCGACCAGCGGGATGTGCGTGTTGATCCAGACGCAGCCGAAGTCGAGGACCTTGGACATGCGCATGGCGCGCGCGTGGTTCTGCGTCCAGACCGAGGAGGCCAGGGCGTAGTCCACGCCGTTCGCGTACGAGATCGCCTGCGCCTCGTCCGTGAAGGACTGGACGGTGATGACCGGGCCGAAGACCTCGTTCTGGATGATCTCGTCGTCCTGCTTGAGGCCGGAGACGACGGTCGGGGCGTAGAAGAAGCCCTTCTCGCCGACCCGCTGACCGCCCGCCTCGACCTTGGCGTGTGCCGGGAGACGGTCGATGAAGCCGGACACCTGCTTCAGCTGGTTGGCGTTGTTGAGCGGGCCGAAGAGCACGTCCTCGTCGTCCGGCTGGCCGGTCTTCGTGTCGGCCGCGGCCTTGGCGAGCGCGGTCACGAACTCGTCGTGGATGGACTCGTGGACGATCACACGCGTGGCAGCCGTACAGTCCTGGCCCGCGTTGAAGAAGCCCGCCACGGAGATGTCCTCGACGGCCTTGGGGATGTCGGCGTCCTCGAAGACGACGACCGGCGCCTTGCCGCCCAGCTCCAGGTGGACCCGCTTGAGGTCCTTGGAGGCGGACTCGGCGACCTGCATGCCCGCGCGCACCGAGCCGGTGATGGAGGCCATCGCCGGGGTGTGGTGCTCGACCATCGCGCGACCGGTGTCACGGTCACCGCAGACGACGTTGAAGACACCCTTGGGGACGATGGAGCCGATGATCTCGGCCATCAGGACGGTCGACGCGGGGGTCGTGTCCGAGGGCTTGAGGACGACGGTGTTGCCCGCGGCGAGCGCCGGGGCGAACTTCCATACGCCCATCATCATCGGGTAGTTCCAGGGCGCGACCTGCGCGCAGACGCCGATCGGCTCGCGGCGGATGATGGAGGTCAGACCCTCCATGTACTCGCCGGCCGCGCGGCCTTCGAGCATCCGGGCCGCGCCCGCGAAGAAGCGGATCTGGTCGACCATGGGCGGGATTTCCTCGGACCGCGTGAGCCCGGTCGGCTTGCCCGTGTTCTCGACCTCGGCCGCGATGAGCTCTTCGGCGCGCTCCTCGAAGGCATCGGCGATCTTCAGCAGGGCCTTCTGGCGCTCGGCGGGCGTCAGGTCGCGCCAGGCGGGGAACGCGGCGGCGGCGGCCTCCATGGCGGCGTCGACGTCGGCCTGCCCCGACAGGGGCGCGGTGGCATAGGACTCGCCGTTGGCCGGGTTGACGACCTCGGTGGTCCGCCCGTCGGCGGCGTCCCGGAATTCGCCGTTGATGTAGTTACGCAGACGGCGCAGCTCGGTGGTCACTTCCGGCCCTCCAGTCAGATGTCCATTGGATGAGACACCCACCCTAGTCGGTGTACCGACGCTTTCAACATACCCGGAGCCCCAGAGCTGCGAAATCCGTGAGTATTGAAGCTCCAAACAACGAATTTCATCGATCTGACCTTGCGGAACTGACGAGTCCTGTGCACCATGGGGTCGTGGCCAGTCGCAGCGCAGATTCCAGTAGTTCCCGGCACGGGAACAGCTCTTCTTCCATCGACGCCGTCTCCCTGGCGATCATCGAACAGCTTCAGGAGGACGGACGCCGCCCGTACGCCGCCATCGGCAAGGCCGTGGGCCTTTCCGAAGCGGCCGTGCGCCAGCGCGTCCAGAAGCTGCTCGACCAGGGCGTCATGCAGATCGTCGCCGTCACGGACCCGCTCACCGTGGGGTTCCGGCGCCAGGCGATGGTCGGCATCAACGTCGAGGGGGACCTGGATCCCGTCGCGGAGGCGCTGACGGCCATGGCCGAGTGTGAGTACGTGGTGATGACCGCGGGCTCCTTCGACCTGATGGTGGAGGTCGTCTGCGAGGACGACGACCACCTTCTCGAAGTGATCAACAAGCGCATCCGCGCCCTCCCCGGCGTGCGCTCCACCGAGAGCTTCGTCTATCTGAAGCTCAAGAAGCAGACCTATATGTGGGGAACCCGATAGCCGTGAGCAAGGACCTCAGCCGAACCGCGTACGACCACCTGTGGATGCACTTCACCCGCATGTCGGACTACGAGAACGCACCCGTGCCCACCATCGTGCGTGGCGAAGGCACCTACATCTACGACGACAAGGGCAAGAAGTACCTCGACGGCCTCTCCGGCCTCTTCGTGGTCAACGCCGGCCACGGTCGTCACGAGCTTGCCGAGACCGCCTACAAGCAGGCGCAGGAGCTGGCCTTCTTCCCCATCTGGAGCTACGCCCACCCGCAGGCGGTCAAGCTCGCCGAGCGTCTCGCGCACTACGCGCCGGGCGACCTGAACAAGGTCTTCTTCACCACCGGTGGCGGCGAGGCCGTCGAGACCGCGTGGAAGCTGGCGAAGCAGTACCACAAGCTCACCGGCAACCACCAGAAGTACAAGGTCATATCCCGCGCGGTCGCCTACCACGGCACCCCGCAGGGCGCCCTCTCCATCACCGGCCTGCCGGCCCTCAAGGCCCCCTTCGAGCCGCTCGTGCCCGGCGCGCACAAGGTGCCGAACACGAACATCTACCGTGCCTCGATCCACGCCGACGACCCGGTGGCCTTCGGCCGCTGGGCCGCCGACCAGATCGAGCAGGAGATCCTCTTCGAGGGTCCCGAGACCGTCGCGGCCGTGTTCCTGGAGCCGGTACAGAACGCGGGCGGCTGCTTCCCGCCCCCGCCCGGGTACTTCCAGCGGGTCCGCGAGATCTGCGACAAGTACGACGTGCTGCTCGTCTCCGACGAGGTCATCTGCGCCTTCGGCCGCCTGGGCACGATGTTCGCCTGTGACAAGTTCGACTACGTCCCGGACATGATCACCTGCGCCAAGGGCATGACGTCGGGCTACTCCCCGATCGGCGCCTGCATCATCTCGGACAAGCTCGCCGAGCCGTTCTACAAGGGTGACAACACCTTCCTGCACGGCTACACCTTCGGCGGCCACCCGGTCTCGGCCGCGGTCGGCAACGCCAACCTCGACATCTTCGAGAAGGAGGGTCTCAACCAGCACGTGCTCGACAACGAGGACGCGTTCTACCAGACCCTGCGCAAGCTGAACGACCTGCCGATCGTCGGCGACGTCCGCGGCAACGGCTTCTTCTACGGCATCGAGCTCGTGAAGGACAAGGCCACCAAGGAGACCTTCAACGACGAGGAGACCGAGCGCGTCCTGTACGGCTTCCTCTCCAAGGCGCTCTTCGAGAACGGCCTGTACTGCCGTGCCGACGACCGTGGCGACCCGGTCGTCCAGCTCGCCCCGCCGCTGATCTCCACCCAGGAGACCTTCGACGAGATCGAGGGCGTGCTGCGTCAGGTGCTCACGGAGGCGTGGACGAAGCTCTGATCCGCCAAGTGCCCATAGTGTGATCGAGTGATCAACACCGGCCCGGTGCCGCCCGTTCGAGTGAGAACGGACGCCACCGGGCCGCGTCGTTTCCAGGCAACGCCGCCTCGATCCCTAGCGTGCCCAGTGACCGATCGGCCCCGCCTTCGTTCCCCCGTACGGGGGAGGCAAACTGATCTGAACCGAGGTGTACGTGATGGTGGCCCCGCCGGACAACGACGTGCTGTGGGCACGCGCCCTGCACGTCACACACAACGGCTCGCCCGCGCTGACCGGCGTATCACTGGGCATCCGTGAGGGCGAGATCCTCGCCCTCACGGGACCGCGCGGCAGCGGCAAAACGACTCTTCTGCGTTGTCTCTCCGGCCAGCTGGTGCCCCAGCGGGGCGAGGTCTGGTTCAACAGCACGCCGGTGCACACGATGGGCCCGGTGATCCGCGAACGCCTGCGCCGCGACCGCTTCGGCTGGATCGACCCGCAGCCGCACCTCGTGCCCGAGCTCACCGCCTGGGAGAACGTCGCGATGCCGCTGATGCTGCGCGGCGCGTCGCACCGGGTCTCCAAGTCCACGGCCCAGGAGTGGCTCGACCGTCTCGACATCGGCGACTGCGCCCGCAAGCGTCCGCACGCGCTGCTCCAGGCCCAGCGCCAGCGCATCGCCATCGCCCGCTCCCTGGTCACCATGCCGTCCGTGATCTTCGCCGACGAACCGACGGCGCCGCTGCACCGCGCCGACCGCGCCCACGTCCTGCGGACGCTGACGACCGCGGCCCGCTCGCACGGCATCACGGTCGTCCTCGCCACGCACGACGCGGAGGTCGCCGCCCTCGCCGACCGGACGGTCGCACTGCTCGACGGCAGGCGGGTGAACACGGTGCACCTGCCGGGGTCGGGCGAGGCCGCGGCGGCCGGGGCCGGTGGGAGGGAGACGGCGGTGGGAACCGCGGACGGCGGGGACGCCGGGGACGGCGCGAGGGCCTCCGCCGGGGACTGCGGGGACGGCAGGAACGGCAGGAACGGCGCAGGTGCCTCCGCCGGGGCGGAGGTCGCGGGCGCCGGGGACGGCGCATGTTCCTCCGCCGGGGACTGCGGGGACGGCAGGAACGGCGCAGGTGCCTCCGCCGGGGCGTCCGACTCCGCCTCTGCTTCCGCTTCCACCTCCACTTCCGCCTCCGCCTCCGCCTCCGCCGAGGGAGACTGCGACGGAGACGGCGATTCCGACGGCGCGGAAGGCCGGGCCGCGTGCTCGCTCTCCGTCTAGCCCGCGGGGCCCACCCCCTCGTCCAGCTGCGCAGGCTGCTCGTCGCCGCGGCCTCGGCCGGCACCGGCTTCCTGCTGCTGTGCACGATGGGGTACGCGATGGGACACCCGGACGCGTCCGGCAGGGCCGTGCTGCGGCTCGCCTGGTGCGTCGCGCCGATCACCGCCACCGTGTACTTCGCCGTCACCGTCGCCCGCACCGACCCGGCGACCCGGCCGCGCTCCGGGCTCTCCGCGATGGGGCTCGGTCCGACCAGACTCACGGTGCTCGCCACGATCTCCACGGCCGTCGCGTGCACGCTCGGCTCCGTGGTCGCGCTCCTGTTCTTCCTGCACCTGCGCGGTGATCTGACGGGCCTGCCGTTCGACGGCGCCGCGTCCGGACTGCTCGCCGCCGGACAGCCGTTGCCCATCGCCGCGGTGCTCACTCTGCTCGCCGTAGTGCCGCTGGCCGCCTCCGCCGCGAGCGCGGTCGTCCTGCGGCCCCGGACGGCCAAGCGGGGCGGCAAACCTGGCGCCGAGCGGGAAGAGACCGCGGCCCCGGACGCGTCCGCCGCGCCCGACGCCCCGCCGAGCGGGCTGCCCTGGGGCGTCGCGCTCCTCGCGGCGGGCCTCGCCGTCGAGGCGTACGCGGGCCGCTCCCCCGGCGACTCGAAGCTGACACTGCCGGGCGGCCTGAGCGGCAGCCCCGCGGGAGTTCTCGCCGGGTGGGCGCTCACGGCGCTCGGTCTCGCCCTCGCGGGACCCGGCCTCACGTATCTGTGCGGGCACCTTCTGCAGGCGGCCAGGCCCGGGGCGATGCGGCTGCTGGCCGGGCGCGGGCTGCAGGAGGAGGCCCGGCGGATCGGGCGGCCGCTCGGGGTGCTCTGCGTGGTGGGCTCCGCGGCGTACGCGGGGCTCACGCTCTACTCCGGCGACCGGCCCGACATCGGCCCGCTGACCACCCTCGGCTCGCTGCTCGTGGGGGGCTGCGCGGTCCTCACCCTGGCCACGGCCGCCGTCGAGGCCAAGCATGCCCGCTCGGACACGACATCGGCGCTGCTGCAGCTCGGGGCCCCGACGGTGATGCTCCGCGGCACCGCCGCGCTGCGGGCGGGCGCGCTCGCGGTCGTGTTCGGGCCGCTGACCTGGGTGGTCGCCCAGCTGGCCGCGCTACCGCTCACGGGCTGAGGAGCCCTGCTCTCGAACTCGTTCGCACTCGGTCGAACTCGTGGGAAAAAAGATCCGCGAGGGGCGATGAGTTCTGCGTCGAACGTGCGTCTACCCCTCCGTAAGCACGCAGGAAGCACGTAGGACACCGAACACACGCGCCACGCGGAACCCACCCACCGGGAGACACCTCATGTACCAGCAGATGATCTTCGTGAACCTCGCCGTGAACGATGTCGACAGCTCGAAGAAGTTCTTCACGGAGCTCGGCTACACGATCAACCCGCAGTTCTCGACGGACGACTGCGCCTGTGTCGTGATCAGCGACACGATCGTCGCCATGCTGCTGAGCAAGCCGCGTTACCAGGACTTCACGAAGAAGCAGATCGCGGACTCGACGACGACCAGCGAAACGCTGCTCTGTCTGAGCGCCGAGAGCCGCGAGAAGGTCGACGAGCTGGTCGACAAGGCCGTGGCGGCCGGTGGCACGGAGGGCAAGACACAGGACTTCGGCATGATGTACGGCCGCGCCTTCGACGACCTGGACGGCCACACCTGGGAAATCATGTGGATGGACGAGTCCGAGGTCCAGGGCTGAGAGTCCGCGGCTTCGGGGGCGGGCGGGTCCGCGGCTTCGGGGGCTGAGGCCCATCGCCCGGCGCGGCCTGCTTAGCATGGGCGGATGCAGCCGACCCCCGCCCCCGCGCCCGCCCCCAGGCCGTCACCCCGACTCCCCGGCGGCGACCGGGAGATCGAGTCACTGGCGGAGTTCGACGAGATCGCCGCGGGCGGCTCCCTCGCCGGATGCCGCGTCCAGGCCATAGACCTGATGGCGCGTACGACCGTGTTGGGGGCCTGCGACGCCACGGGAGCGGTGTTCCTCGGCTGTGCGATGGAGCAGAGCGCGGTGGACGCGGTGCGAACCGCCGGGGCACTGGTGTTCCCACCCGTCCCCGGCCTGCCGTTCGACCCGTACCGCGGTCTTCTCTACACGCCGGAGGAACTCTTCGCGGGGCTTTCCGAGGGTGGTTACGAGGCGACTCCTGACGCCGGTGCGTACGCGTGGTTCCAGGAGACCAAGGCCGACGGCGACGTCTTCTCCTCGATGCTCCGGGCCATCCACGACGACTCGATCTCGGACGCCCTCGACGAACTGCTCGTCAGCGCGCGGGTGGTGGGCGTGATGGGCGGCCACGCGATGGCCCGTGGCACGGAGGCGTACGAGGGCGCCGCCCGGCTCGGCCGCTCGCTCGCCCGCGCCGGGTTCACGGTCGCCACCGGCGGCGGCCCCGGCGCGATGGAGGCCGCGAACCTGGGCGCGTACGCGTCCGTCTTCCGTGACGAGATGCTGGACGAGGCGCTCGAACTCCTCGCCAAGGCACCGTCGTTCACCCCCTCGGTCACCGAGTGGGCGCGGGCGGCCTTCGACGTCCGTGAGCGCTGGCCGTCCGGTGGCGCGTCGGTGGGCATTCCCACGTGGTTCTACGGCCACGAGCCGCCGAACGCCTTCGCCACCCACCTGGCCAAGTACTTCGCCAACGCCACCCGCGAGGACGGCCTCCTGGCCCGCTCGAACGCGGGTGTGATCTTCCTCCCGGGCGCGGCGGGAACGCTCCAGGAGATCTTCGACGCGGCCACGCCGAACTACTACGAGTCCCGTGGCGAACCGGCCCCGATGATCCTGGTGAACCGCGAACACTGGACGGAACGCCTCCCGGCGTGGCCACTGCTGCAGGCGCTGGCACGGGGCCGTTCGATGGAGCCGAAGATCGCCTTGGTGGACAGTGTGGAGGAGGCCCCGGCCGCACTGTCAGCCATCACGTCCGGCGGAGATTTCAGCCCGTCCGGCGTTTGAGGACAAACTCGGCGAAGCCGGTGATGACGGCCACTAAGGCCCCCGCGCCAGAGCGGCCCGCGGCGGAGCCGCACATGTCACAGCCGGGAAGGGGCGGGGTTGGGGACACATCACCCGAACGAGGCCCGCTCCAGCCAGAAGTCCAACAACTCCCGCTCCCCCAGGACCTCTACGGCCCCGCCATCCAGCGACCGCCGCCGGTAGAACGCGAGCAACACCTCGGTAAGCGGCCCCCGCAGAGCAACCGTGGCCTTCTCATGCCCCCGCCGCCACGCGAACCCGTCCTCACCGAACTCGATGACCCACTCGGCGTTCAACCCCGCAGGCGCATCCGTCGCATGCAAATGGATACTGCGCCCCGCACCCCTCAACTCTGCGGCACTGTCCCCCGGGTCAGACCGCTGCACATGCCGCACGATCTCCAGCCACTCATCAATCGCGTCGGCGGCGACATCCGGCGCGATCTCATACGCGACACCCGCGGCGATCGCCGCGTCCGCACGGTGAATGGCCACCTCGTGCGTCATGCGCCGCGCCCAGAACCCGGCGTTCTGCGGCTCGGCCCAGGTCCACACCGGGGTATCGGCGCGCGCGGCGGAGAACGTCTCGCCGACCAGCTCGGCGGTCTCGGCCAGCCAGGCGTCGAGGGCGGCGGGATCGTCGCCCTCGGGGCCCCGGATGCCCGGGACGTCCTCCTCGGGGATGTCCCCCGTGGCCCGCGTGCCCACCAGCCGCTCGGCCCAGCGCACGGCGCCACCCACATGCCGGGCGAGGTACCCCAGCGTCCACTCCGGACACGTCGGCACGGTGACCGACAGGTCCGCCCCGGCCAGCGTGTCCCTCAAGAGGCCCAGCTGGACCATGACTTCGGCGCGGTGGCGGTCGTACTCCCATGTCGTCATGGGCCGAACCCTAGGCAGATCCCGCGGCGCCCACACCTCAATAACGCCGCGGCCCCTCTCAGCCCAGAACCCGCCCCGGCCCAGAACCCGGCTCAGCCCAGAACCACGACATCTCCCGCGTCGAACGCGACCCCCACCGTCTCCCCCACCCCAGGCGCGTCCCGCAACGCACAGGCCGCCTCGAGCCGCGGCCCGGTCCGAGGCTCCAGGTGGACGGCGACATGCGTACCCCGGAAGGTGCGCGCCGTCACCACACACGGCAGCCCCTCATCGGCAGGCACGAGCCGCACCCCGGCCGGCCGCACCAGCAGCCGGCACCGTCCGCCCTCCGCGCCCCCAGAGTTCTCCGGCACCGGAACCTTGCCCCAGGCGGTGTCGGCCACGTCACCGGCCACCGTCGCGTCGACGATGTTGTCGAAGCCCAGGAACCGCGCCACGAACTCGTCCGCCGGATGCCGCCAGACCTCAAGTGGCGTACCGGACTGGGCGATCCGCCCGTCCCGCATCACCACGACCCGGTCCCCGAGCGCGAACGCCTCGCCCTGGTCGTGCGTGACCGCAAGGACCGTCGTACCCAACTCGTCGAAGAGCTCGCGGAGTTCGACCACGAGGCGCTCCCGCAGCGAACGGTCGAGCTGCCCGAGCGGTTCATCGAGCATCAGCAACCGCGGCCTCGGCGCGAGCGCCCGCGCGAGAGCCACCCGCTGCTGCTCTCCACCCGAGAGCGAGGCGACAGCCCGGCGCTGGGCACCCGGCAGCCCCACCAGTTCGAGCAACTCGGCCACCCGGTCGGCCTGTTCTCCCCGGGACGCCCCACGCATGCGCAGCCCGAAGGCGACATTGCCCGCTACGTCGCGCTGCGGAAACAGCTGATGGTCCTGGAACATCAGGCCGACCCCACGCTTGTGCGCGGGCACGCCCCGCTGATCGCGGCCGTCGAGCAGAATCCGCCCGGCGTCGAGCTCCTGGAGGCCCGCGACCGCGCGCAGCAGCGTCGACTTGCCGCTGCCGCTGGGCCCGAGGACGCACACGATCTCGTGCTTGTCGACCGCGAGCCCGACCCGGTCGAGCACGGCACGCGCCCCGAACCGCACCGTCGCATCGGCCAGCGTCAGCAGCCCCGCACCCGCGCCTACACCCGCACTCATCAGAACTCCCCAGTCGTCCGGTCGGTACGGAGCCGTTCGAGCAGCAGCAGCGACACCGCGCACACCACCATCAAGATCGTCGAAAGTGCCATCGCCTGCCCGTAGTTGAGCTCGCCCGCCCGCCCCAGGAGCCGCGCCACCGCGACCGGAAGGGTCGGGTTGTCCGGCCGCGCGATGAACACGGTCGCGCCGAACTCCCCCAGGGACACGGCGAAGGCGAACCCGGCGGCGATGAGCAGCGCCCTGCGCACCATCGGCAGGTCGACCTCCCGCCACGCCCGCAGCGGCGAGGCTCCGAGCACGGCGGCCGCCTCACGCAGGCGTCCGTCCACCGCACGCAGGACGGGAAGCATGGTGCGTACGACGAAGGGCACGCCCACCAGCGCCTGCGCGAGCGGCACCAGAATCCACGTCGCCCGCAGGTCCAGCGGCGGCTTGTCCAGTGTGATCAGGAAGCCGAAGCCGACCGTCACCGCGGACACCCCGAGCGGCAGCATCAGCAGCGCGTCGAAGCCGCGCACCAGGCGACCGGCTCTCCGGGTGAGCGCCGCCGCGGCGAGCCCGCCGATCACCAGGGCGATGGCGGTGGCGGCGAGCGCGTACTGCAGCGAATTCCAGACGGCCTCGATCGGCGGGACGAGGAACGCCCCGCCGTCCGCCGATGTCAGCTCCCTGAAGTACGTGAAGCCGTAACCGTCGGGCCCGCTCAGCGACCGCTCGATCAGCACTCCGAGCGGCAGCAGGATCAGCACGGCGATCGTGACCATGACCCCGGCGAGCAGCGTCCACTGCCCCGCGCCGCGCGGTCGCCGCGCGACCGCGGAGGCGTCGACCAGCTTCAGGGCGGTCTCCCGCCTGCGCACGGTCCACGCGTGCACGGCGAGGATCACGCCGACCGCCGCGAACTGCACGATGGTCAGGACGGCGGCCGTCGACAAGTCGAGAAGCTGGGCGGTCTGCCGGTAGATCTCGACTTCGAGCGTGGAGTACGCGGGCCCGCCGAGGATCTGCACGACACCGAACGAGGTGAACGTGAACAGGAAGACCATGAGGGACGCCGCGGCGACCGCGGGACCGAGCGCGGGCAGGGTCACCGTCCGCCAGGCGGTCCACCGCGAGGCGCCGAGCATCCGCGCGGCCTCCTCCTGACGCGGGTCGAGCTGCGACCAGAGCCCGCCGACGGTCCGTACGACAACGGCGTAATTGAAGAAGACATGCGCGAGCAGAATCGCCCACACGGTGGTGTCGAGCCGCACGCCCCACATCTCGTCGAGCAGCCCGCCCCGGCCGAGCAGCGCGAGGAACGCCGTCCCGACGACGACCGTCGGCAGCACGAACGGCACCGTGACGACCGCCCGCAGGATCTGCTTGCCCCTGAACTCGAAGCGCGCGAAGACGTACGCGCCGGGGAGCGCGATCAGCAGCGTGAGCGCGGTCGAGGCGAGCGCCTGCCAGGTGGTGAACCACAGCACGTGCCGGACGTCGGACTGCCCGATGACGTCCGCGATCCGCCCGAACTGCCACTGTCCGCCCACCTTCAGGCCGCGCGCGACGATCGCGGAGACCGGATAGGCGAAGAAGACCGCGAAGAAGGCGACGGGCACGGCCATCAGGCCGAGCCGCGCCGCGCTCCCTCGGGTGGATCCCTTACGGTCCTTGCGGGCCGGGTCCTTTACTTCAGTACGAGCGAGGTCCACGACTTGACCCACTGCTCGCGGTTGTCGGCGATCTTCTTCGGGGCCATGGTCTCCGGCTTGTCGATCTTCGCGCCGTGCTCGACGAACAGCTGGGGCAGCTCGGCGTTCTCGCGCACAGGGTTCACGAACATGTTCAGCGGCATGTCCTCCTGGAACTCGCTGCTGATCAGGAAGTCGAGCAGCGCCTTGCCGCCCTTCTCGTTCCCGGCGTTGCTCAGCAGACCCGCGTACTCGACCTGCCGGAAGCAGGTACCGGTCGCGACGCCGGTCGGCGCCTCCTTGGGCTGCGGCTTGGCGTAGAGCACCTCGACGGGCGGCGACGAGGCGTAGGAGACGACGAGCGGCCGCTCACCCTTGGCCTTCTTGCCGCCCGCGGAGCCGGAGAACTCCTCGTTGTACGCCTGCTCCCAGCCGTCGACGACCTTGACGCCGTTGCTCTTGAGCTTCTTCCAGTAGCCCTGCCAGCCCTCGTCGCCGTACTGGGCGGCGGTGCCGAGCAGGAACCCGAGGCCGGGCGACGAGGTCGAGGCGTTCTCGGTGACCAGCAAGTCCTTGTAGGCGGGCTTGGTCAGATCCTCGAAGGACTTCGGCGGCGCCAGCTTCTTGTCGGCGAAGTACTTCTTGTCGTAGTTGACACAGATGTCGCCACTGTCGACGGGCGTGACCCGGTGCTTGCCCTGATCGACGCGGAACTGCGGAAGAACCTGATCTGAGCCCTTGGCCTCGTACGACTGGAAGAGGCCGTTGTCGAGCGCGCGGGAGAGCAGGGTGTTGTCGACGCCGAAGAAGACATCGCCCTGCGGGTTGTCCTTCGACAGGATCGCCTTGTTCACGGCGGCACCCGCGTCCCCGTCCTTGAGGACGTTGACCTTGTAACCGGAGCTCTTCTCGAACGCCTTCAGTACGTCCTTGGAGACGTTGAAGGAGTCATGGCTGACCAGCGTGACGCTCTTGGAGTCGGCCTTGTCGCCGCTGTCGGACGAGCTGCCGCACGCGGAGAGCGCGACGAGCCCGAGGGCAGCCGCGATCGCGGTGACGGTGATCTTCTTGGTGGTGCTCACTGAGTTCAACTGAGTTCATTCCTCCTGGAGTGACCAGGAAGAGACGCGGCCCTGCCCGCGGACCGGAAGGGGCCGCGGGCAGGGCGCAACAGCTTGAGTGATGACCGAACTTCCTACCCGGAATGACCCGGGCAAGGTTCAGAGGGTCTGCGGCCAACCTGTCCTTGGCTGCCGCACTCTCAGCGCTGTGGCGCTCCCCTGTCGGAATATGAAGATGTCTTCCGGCCAGACTAACGCTCGGACGCGGCGAGCTGACCGCACGCCCCGTCGATCTCCTGACCACGGGTGTCACGAACCGTGACAGGCACCCCATGAGCGGCGATGGCGTCCACGAAGGCCTTCTCGTCCTCCGGCCGCGATGCCGTCCACTTCGAGCCCGGCGTCGGGTTCAGCGGGATCAGGTTCACGTGCACGGGCTTGTTCTTGAGCAGCCGCCCGAGCCGGTCACCGCGCCAGGCGTGGTCGTTGATGTCCCGGATCAGCGCGTACTCGATGGAGAGGCGGCGCCCCGACTTGGCGGCGTACTCCCAGCCCGCCTCAAGCACCTCACGCACGTTCCACCGCGTGTTCACGGGTACGAGGGTGTCGCGGAGCTCGTCGTCGGGCGCGTGCAGCGAGATGGCGAGGCGGCACTTGAAGCCCTCGTCGGCGAACCGGTGGATGGCGGGCACCAGGCCGACCGTCGACACGGTGATGCCGCGCTGCGAGAGACCGACGCCGTCAGGCTCGGGGTCCGTGAGCCTGCGGATGGCACCGGTCACGCGGTTGTAGTTGGCGAGCGGCTCACCCATCCCCATGAAGACGATGTTCGAGAGCCGCGCCGGGCCGCCCGGGATCTCTCCGTCCCTGAGCGCCCGCATCCCGTCCACGATCTGGTGCACGATCTCGGCGGTCGACAGATTCCGGTCGAGTCCGGCCTGCCCCGTCGCACAGAACGGGCAGTTCATCCCGCAGCCGGCCTGCGACGAGATGCACATCGTCACGCGGTCCGGATAGCGCATGAGCACGGACTCGACGAGCGTCCCGTCGAACAGGCGCCACAGCGTCTTGCGGGTGGTGTCGTCGTCACAGCTGATGTGCCGCACCACGGACATCAGCTCGGGAAGCAGCGCTTCCTGGAGCTTTCCGCGCGCACCGGCGGGAATGTCGGTCCACTGCTCCGGGTCGTGCGCGTACCGCGCGAAGTAGTGCTGCGAGAGCTGCTTGGCGCGAAACGGTTTCTCGCCGACGGCGGCGACGGCTTCCTTGCGCTCGGCGGGCGTGAGGTCGGCGAGATGCCGCGGCGGCTTCTTGGCTCCGCGGGGCGCGACGAAGGTGAGTTCTCCGGGTACAGGCATGGTCCATCCAGTGTCGCAGACATACGGCAAGGGGCCCGCCGCCCTGTGGACGACGAGCCCCTCACCTACAAAAGTGCAGGTCAGGCCGAGCCAACGAAGATCACGAGCAGCAACCAGACCACCGGCGCCGTCGGCAGCAGCGAGTCGAGGCGGTCCATGATGCCGCCGTGTCCCGGCAGCAGCGTGCCCATGTCCTTGATGCCGAGGTCACGCTTGATCATCGACTCGCCCAGGTCCCCGAGCGTCGCGCTCGCCGCGACCGCGAGGCCGATGAGCAGCCCCTGCCACCACGTGCCGCCGTCGATCAGGAACTCCATGCACAGCGCGCCACCGGCCATCGCGAACGTCACCGCGCCGAGCAGGCCCTCGCGGGTCTTGCCGGGGCTGATGCGCGGGGCGAGCTTGTGCTTGCCGAAGCGCCAGCCGATCGCGTACGCCCCGGTGTCGCTGACGACGGTCAGCAGCAGGAACGTGAGCACCCGCATGTGGCCGTCGTCCGCGGTGAGCATCATCGCCACGAACGTGGCGAGGAACGGGACGTAGAACGCCGCGAAGACGCCCGCCGTGACGTCCTTCAGATAGCCCTCGGGCGGCTCGGTCATCCGCCAGACGAGCACCGCCAGCGCGGTCAGTGCCATGGCGACCCAGGCGCCCTCGGGGCCGCGGACGTATCCGGCGACGACCATCGCGGCGCCGCCCACCGCGAGCGGGACCAGCGGCGCCTTGATCTCCTTGCGCTCCTGCAGCCGCGAGGTGAGCTCCCAGAGACCGACCACGACGGCGACCACTATGACGCCGATGAAGACGGCCTTCACGATGAAGAGCGACGCGACGATCACCGCGCCGAGCCCCACGCCGACTCCTATGGCCGCCCCGAGATCACGGCCCGCGCTCTTCTTCTGCGGCGCTTGAGGCGCTTGAGGCGCTCGCGGAGCCTCTGGGGCGGGCTGTGATGCGCTGGGCATGGGCTCCTGGGGCACTTCAGGCATGTCAGGCACGATGGGCATGGGCTGCGTCTCTGCTGGATACAGGGCGTCATGCGCATCGTACGCGGGACCTGCCGGGGCAGCCCCTTGAGCAGGGCCCTGGTCGGGCGGCCCCCAGTACCCGGTTCTGGGAGGCGCCCCCCAGGAAGAGTCGTTCACGGATCGGATTCCTCAGTCCTCAGACTTCGAGCCCTCAGACCTCGAGCAGCTCGGCTTCCTTGTGCTTGAGCAGCTCGTCCACCTGAGCGACGTACTTCGCGGTGGTGTCGTCGAGCTCCTTCTCCGCGCGACGCCCCTCGTCCTCGCCGATGTCGCCGTCCTTCACCGCCTTGTCGATCGCTTCCTTGGCCTTGCGGCGGATGGAGCGGATCGAGATCTTGGAGTCCTCGGCCTTGGTCTTGGCGACCTTGATGTACTCCTTGCGGCGGTCCTGCGTCAGCTCGGGGAACGTCACCCGGATGATGTTTCCGTCATTGCCGGGGTTGACGCCGAGGTCGGAGTCGCGGATCGCCTGCTCGATGTTGCGCAGCGCGCTCTTGTCGAACGGGGTCACCACGGCCATCCGCGGCTCGGGCACCGAGAACGAGGCCAGCTGATTGATCGGCGTAAGGGCGCCGTAGTAGTCGGCCACGATCTTGTTGAACATCGCCGGGTGCGCACGGCCTGTGCGAATCGCGGCGAAGTCCTCCTTGGCGACCACGACGGCCTTCTCCATCTTCTCCTCGGCCTCGAGGAGGGTCTCTTCGATCACCACTTGCTCCTGCGTGTTGTGAGTGGGCTGGGGGCGCCCCCACACGGTGAAGTAGGGGGAGTCCATGGGGTGTCGGCTGCGTCGCGTCTCTTTCCCTGCACCGTGTCCGACCGGCAGGGCTTTGTCCATCCCTCGGGGAGTGCCCGAGATCAGGCGCGGTTGCCCTCGTCGCCCACGAGTGTGCCGATCTTCTCACCCTTGACGGCACGCGCGATATTGCCGGCGGAGAGCAACTCGAAGACCAGGATGGGCAACTTGTTGTCGCGGCACAGCGTGATGGCGGTCATGTCGGCGACCTTCAGGTCGCGGGTGATGACCTCGCCGTAGCCGAGCGCGTCGTACTTCACCGCGTCCGGGTTGGTCTTGGGGTCGGAGTCGTAGACCCCGTCGACGCCGTTCTTGCCCATGAGCAGGGCCTCGGCGTCGATCTCCAGGGCGCGCTGCGCCGCCGTCGTGTCGGTGGAGAAGTACGGCATGCCCATGCCGGCACCGAAGATGACCACGCGGCCCTTCTCCAGGTGCCGCACGGCGCGCAGCGGGATGTACGGTTCCGCGACCTGGCCCATCGTGATGGCGGTCTGCACGCGGCACTCGATGCCTTCCTTCTCCAGGAAGTCCTGGAGGGCGAGGCAGTTCATGACCGTGCCGAGCATGCCCATGTAGTCGGAGCGGGCCCGGTCCATGCCGCGCTGCTGCAGCTCGGCGCCGCGGAAGAAGTTGCCGCCGCCGATGACGGCCGCGATCTGGGCGCCGTCACGGACGACCGCGGCGATCTCCTTGGCGATCGCGTGCACCACATCGGGGTCGACGCCAAGGCCGCCCCCGCCGGCGAATGCCTCACCGGAGAGCTTCAGCAGGAAACGACCGGCGACTTTGTCGTCACCACTGTTTGTGTCGGCCTTGGTGGTCATGGAGTTCTCGCTTCTTTTTGCTCGGCGCACATACGAAGAAGGCCACTGCCGGTGGGGTGTTGTTCGCATCCCATGCTCGGCAATGGCCTCCTCGTCAGATCTGCGGTCGTACGTCGCGTACTGCGTGGGGTACGCGGGCGACCGCTGTCGACCCTAGCGGGGTCTACCGTCGATCGCGGTACGGACTCAGATGCCGACCTTGATGCGCGAGAAGCGCTTCAGGGTGACACCGGCCTCGTCCAGGACCTTCTGGACGGACTTCTTGTTGTCGAGCGCGTACGGCTGACCGAGGAGGGTGGCCTCCTTGAAGAAGCCGTTGACGCGACCCTCGACGATCTTGGGCAGCGCGGCCTCGGGCTTGCCCTCGGCGCGGGTGGTCTCCTCGGCGACGCGGCGCTCGGACTCGACGACCTCGGCCGGGACGTCCTCACGGGAGAGGTACTTCGGCGCGAAGGCGGCGATGTGCTGGGCGATGCCCTTGGCCAGGTCGGCGTCGGCCTTGTCCAGCTCGACCAGAACACCGATCTGCGGGGGCAGGTCGGGCATGGTGCGGTGCATGTACGCGGTGACGTACGCGCCCGAGAACTGGGCGAAGCGGTCGAGGACGATCTTCTCGCCGAGGTTGGCGTTGGCCTCGTCGACGTACGCCTGGACGGTCTTGCCGGCCTCGATCTCCGAGGCGAGGAGCGCCTGGAGGTCGGCCGGGGACGTCTTGGCGATGTGCGCGGCCAGCGAGTTCGCGACGGTCTGGAACTTCTCGCCCTTGGCGACGAAGTCCGTCTCGCACTTCAGCTCGACGATCACGCCGGAGGTGTTGTCGTCGGCGATGAGGGAAACCACGGCGCCGTTCTCGGCGGAGCGGCCCTCGCGCTTGGCGACGCCCTTCTGGCCCTTGATGCGCAGGGCCTCGACGGCCTTGTCCACGCTGCCGTCGGCCTCGTCGAGCGCCTTCTTGCAGTCCATCATGCCGGCGCCCGTGAGCTCACGGAGCTTCTTGACGTCAGCGGCGGTGTAGTTCGCCATGATCCTGAAATTCTCTTTCGGAGGTCTGAAAGATCTACGGGTGAACGGCGGGGGCCTGTGGGCCCCCGCCGTCAACTACCGAACCTGTGAAGGTCAGGCCTGCTCGGTCTCCGCGGCGGCGGGCGCCTCGACAGCGGCCTCGGCGGGGGCGTCGGCCTGCTCGGTCTCGGCGGGCTTCTCGGCCTCGGCCTCGGCGTCGGCGGCCTTCGGCTCCTCGGCCTTGGGCTCGTCAGCCTTCTTCTCGCCCTCGAGCAGGTCGCGCTCCCACTCGGCGAGCGGCTCGCCGGCGGCCTTCTCGCCCGGCTTCTGGTCGCCCGTGGCGACGCCGGAGCGGCTGATGAGGCCCTCGGCGACGGCGTCGGCGATCACGCGGGTGAGCAGGGTGACGGAGCGGATCGCGTCGTCGTTGCCCGGGATCTTGTAGTCGACCTCGTCGGGGTCACAGTTCGTGTCGAGGATCGCGACGACCGGAATGTTGAGCTTCCGGGCCTCGCCGACAGCGATGTGCTCCTTCTTGGTGTCCACGATCCAGACGGCGCTGGGCACCTTGGACATCTCGCGGATACCGCCGAGGGTCTTCTCCAGCTTGGCCTTCTCGCGGGAGAGGACGAGCAGCTCCTTCTTGGTGAGGCCGGACGCGGCCACATCCTCGAAGTCGATCTGCTCGAGCTCCTTCAGGCGCTGCAGGCGCTTGTAGACGGTCGAGAAGTTGGTGAGCATGCCGCCCAGCCAGCGCTGGTTCACGTAGGGCATGCCGACGCGGGTCGCCTGCTCGGCGATGGCCTCCTGCGCCTGCTTCTTCGTGCCGACGAACATGACCGTGCCGCCGTGGGCGACGGTCTCCTTGACGAACTCGTAGGCGCGGTCGATGTACGACAGCGACTGGAGCAGGTCGATGATGTAGATGCCGTTGCGCTCCGTGAAGATGAAACGCTTCATCTTCGGGTTCCAACGACGGGTCTGGTGACCGAAGTGGACGCCGCTTTCCAGCAGCTCCCGCATCGTGACGACGGCCATGGCCGTACTCCTTGGTGTTCTCGGTTGTGCCGCGTCCGCCGGATGGCAGACACGCCTGACGCCCGCGATGCGCCGTGCCACAAAGGACCGAGAGGCGCTGGCACCTGGCTTTTCATGACCTGGTGTCGGGGCGTGCGAAGTCGACCCGGTGACCCGGATCGCCACAAGAAGTGTACGGGACCCGCGAGGCAGCGGGTGACGCCGCTGTCCACAAGTGGCTGGTCATCCACAGATCCGCACCATGATCCCCGCGGGGCGGCCCGTCGCGGGACGGTTCTGGCATGTCTCACATGCGTAGAAGCCTGGGTCTGACACTGCTGTCCGTGGCACTGATCACTGCGGCGGTACTGCCTGCCGCTGGGGCGGCGGGGGATGCGGTACCGCCTGCGGCTGAGGCCGGGGGTGCGGTACCGCCTGCGGCTGGGGTGGCCGGGGAGCCGGTGCCGAAGGTGGGCGGGGCGCCCGTGCCGAAGGTGGGCCGCGCTTGGCCCGTGGGGGTGCGGCCCGCTGTCGTACGGGGCTGGGAGCCCCCGGCGACGGAGTACGGCCGGGGCCACCGGGGCGTGGACCTCGCGGCGCCGCCGGGCTCCGTGGTCCGGGCGGCGGCCGCGGGCAAGGTCTCCTTCGCGGGCCGGGTGGCGGGGCGGGGAGTGATCGCCGTGGAGCTGACGGGCACGGGCGGTCCGCCCCTGCGCACGACGTACGAGCCGGTGCGGGCCACGGTCGAGAAGGGCGCCGAGGTGGCGGCGGGCGAGACGCTGGGGTTACTGGAACCGCCCCGCGCCCACTGCCCGGCCGGCTGCCTCCACTGGGGTCTGCTCAGGGCCGAGGCGTATCTGGACCCGCTGTCACTGATGCCGCCATGGCTGCTGCGACGCGGGGCGTCCCGCTTGCTGCCGGTGATCGACGTGCCGTTCTCGCGGCTGGTCCCGCTGTGAGCAGGCCTGGCGCGGGGCGGGGGCGGGGGCGGGGGCGGGTGGGCGCGAGGACGCTGACGGGTGGGGGCACGTGAGGCTCCGCTGCCGGGCGGGGGGGGTACGCGAGGCCCCGCTGCCAGGCGGGGGGCACGCGAGACCCCGCTGCCAGGCGGGGGGCACGCGAGGCCCCGCTGCCAGGTGCAGACGAGCGGGGCCTCAGCCCCGCACACCCCGCAGGGCCATGGCGACGGCCGCTTCGGTGATGGCGGACGGGTCCTCGGCGGCGCCCAGCTCGATGCGCCGCACGGCCGCGTCCACGACCCCCTGCAGCAGCATCGCCGCGAGCCGTGGCTCGACGTGCCCCAACTCGTGCAGCGCCTCGCCGATCATGGCGACGAGCCCGCCGTGCGCGGCCCGGATCTTCTCCCGCGCGCCCGCGTCCAGCTCGGCCGCGGAGATCGCGACGACGGCCCGGTGCCGCCGGTCACCCACCAGATCGAGCTGGCGCCTGACGTACGCCTCGACCTTGCCCTCGGCGGAGTCGGCCCCCTCCATCGCGGCGGAGACCTCCGCCGCCCAGACGGGGAAGTCGACCTCGCACAGCTCCTCCACGACCGCGGCGCGCGACCGGAAGTACTCGTACACGGATGACCGTGCGAGTCCGGTGCGTTCAGCGAGGGCGGGGAAGGTCAACGCCTCCGTACCACCCTCGGACAACAGGGACCGGGCGGCGTCCAGGAGGGCGCCGCGCTGCATCGACCGGTGCTCGGCCACAGAGGCCGCTCGAATCCTTGGCACGCCCTCCACTCTACGGACGTGACCGCCGGGACGGGAGTCGATGCGTCCCGGATAACCTCACGTCCCGATCGCTTGGCACATGCCGGGGGCAGAGACGATTCAGCGCCCTCAGCGGCCGAAACTCGCCAGCTTCGCCCGCAACTGGAGCACCGACTTCGTGTGGATCTGGCTCACCCGGCTCTCCGTCACCCCGAGCACGTTGCCGATCTCCGCGAGCGTCAGACCTTCGTAGTAGTAGAGCGTGACGACCGTCTTCTCCCGCTCCGGCAACGTATTGATCGCGCGCGCGAGCAGCCGCCGCAGCTCGCGGTCCTCGGCGACCTCCACGGGGTTGTCGGCCGCGGTGTCCTCGAGCGTGTCCATCAGGCTCAGCCGGTTGCCGCCCTCGCCGCCGGCGTGCAGCAGTTCTTCCAGGGCCACCACGTTCGCCAGCGACAACTGGCTGAAAATGGCGTGCAGTTCCTCGATGGCGATGCCCATCTCATGGGCGACCTCGCCCTCCGACGGAGTACGCCGCAGCTGCGCTTCGAGCGTCGCGTAGGCCCGCTCGACGTTGCGTGCCTTCTGCCGCACCGACCGGGGAATCCAGTCGAGCGCCCGGAGTTCGTCGATCATCGCGCCGCGGATGCGGGTGATCGCGTACGTCTCGAACTTGATGGACCGCTCGATGTCGAACTTCTCGATCGCGTCGATCAGCCCGAACACCCCGGACGACACGAAGTCTGCCTGCTCGACATTGGGCGGAAGGCCCACGCTGACCCGGCCCGCGACATACTTCACCAGCGGCGAGTAGTGCAGGATCAACTGCTCGCGCAGCCGCCCGTCCCCCGTGTCCTTGTAGGACCGCCACAGCTCGTCCAGCGACGAGGGAGCGGGGGGCCGCTCCCGCTCGCCGCTACGGGCGGCGGGGGGAGCCGCCGCCCGATCGGACCCTGAGGTGTGCTGGGGCATTTGTTGCCTTGAGCCGTTCTGCCGTGAACCGGTGAGGTCGTGCGAGCCGATGGATTCGCCCGTCCCCGCGTGGTGGTGAGCTTGCGTGAAGTGAATGAGGTTGTCCGTCTGCTTGCCTGTGGTTGCCTGTCCGCGTCGGAATCCTTGTGAGCGTAGCGTGACTGGAGTGTCGCAGTGTGCGAACAATAGGGGATCTCGCGTACGCAGATACGTTCCGCTGGGCGCCCCACCGAGTGCCCCTCGTCGCCGTACGTGACGAGTTCGAAGCGTCAACTGCGAGCATTCCCAAGGCCATCGGAGGTTCATCCGGACGGCCGAGCACGGTCGGTCACGAAGGGCCTCCCTCCGGCGAGACCGACACAATCGCCTGGCGTGTCAACTGCCAGCCGTCGCCGTGTCGTTCGATGAACCCCAGAGAGCGCAACTCGTACAGCCGACCGATCGCCAGGTCCACCGCCGTGCCGGCTTCGAGTGCGATCTCCCGGGCCGGCGAACTCCCCCGGCCGGGCACCGCCGCCAGGACGCGCGCGGCGTCCGGGGCGAGCAGATCGCGCGGCACGACGGGCCCCCGCCGCTCCGGGGCCAGCTCACCCATGTCGCCGACCAACTCGACGACGTCCGCCGCGTCGGTCACCAGAACTCCGTCACGCCGCAGAAGTTCGTGCACCCCCGCCGAGAGACCACTCGTCGCGGGACCCGGCACCCCCATCGTGAACCGCCCGAGCTCCTGCGCGCTGCGCGCCGTGGCGAGCGCACCACTGCGGTAGGCGGCCTCGACGACGACACTCCCCCGGGTGAGAGCGGCGATCACGCGGTTTCTGAGGATGAATCTGCTCGGCGTGGGATGGTCCCCGGGCGGCAACTCTCCGACCAGCAGTCCCTGTTCCGCGATCCTCCTGAGCAACTCGGCATGCCCGCGCGGATAGGCCTGATCGACCCCGCACGCGAGCACCGCGACCGTGGCCCCGCCGGCCCCCAGCGCTCCCCTGTGCGCGGCGCCGTCCACCCCATAGGCGCCGCCCGACACGACCACCCAGCCCCGCTCGGCCAGCCCCGCACCCAGACCGGCGGCCATATGCGCCCCGTACTCCGTGCAGGCCCGCGCGCCGACCACCGCCACCGACCGCAGCGCCCATATCCGCAGGCTGGGCTGGCCCCGCACCCACAGCCCCACGGGCCGCGCGTCCCCGAGGTCGTCCAACTGGGCGGGCCACTCCGCCTCCCCCGGGCACACGAAGCGCGCCCCCGCATCCCGCGCCACCGCCAGATCCCGCGCGGGCCGCGCCTTCACGGCCCGCGCCCGCAACCCCTCCCACCTCGCCGGTGTCACCCCGTCCAGCCGCCTCTCCCCCTCGACCAGCCGCCGCACCACTGCGACCGCCCCGGTCTCGCGCAACCACCGTCCGCCCACCTCGTCCCCCGGTTCGAGGATCCGGGTCAGGGCGGCCCTCGCCAGCCGCTCCTCTTCCGGGGCACAGCCCGGGTCCGGGGTCATGTCAGCGCCCCGATCGCCATGGGCACTCCTCGCGAGATCCCCGTACGCAACTGCAGCGCCAGGGCGACGTCCTGCGCGGCAGGCCGGCCACGTCCCGCGAGGTCCGCCACGGTCCAGGCGACCCGCAGCACGCGATCGAGCCCTCGGGCAGTCAGGAAGCCGCGCTCCAGGTCCACTTCGGCCGCGTCCAGGGCGCCCGGCTCGGCAGGCCATCGCGTGCGCAGCGCGTGCCCCGGCACCTCGCTGTTCGTCCGCCAGCCGGTGCCGGTCAGCCTGGCCGCGGCCCGCTCCCGGGCCGCGCGCACCCGGTCGGCGACCGTCTGCGTGGAGTCCCCCGGAGTTCCGCGCCCGGCAATCTCGGAGCGCATGACGGGCTCCACCTCGACCTTCAGGTCGACCCGGTCGAGCAGCGGACCCGAGAGCCGCGCCTGGTAGCGACGGATGACGGAGGCCGGGCACTCGCAGCCGTCGCCCAGCAGGGTGTGCCGACCGCAGGGACAGGGGTTGGCCGCGAGCACCATCAGGAACTTCGCGGGCAGGCGCACCACTCCAGCGCTGCGAGCGATCACCACGTGACCAGATTCCAGAGGCTGACGCAAGGAATCCAGCGTCTGGCTGCTGAACTCCGGCGCCTCGTCGAGAAAAAGCACCCCACGGTGAGCCAACGAGACCGCCCCCGGCCGTGCGATTCCCTTGCCGCCTCCCACCAGCGACTGCATCGTCGCCGAGTGGTGCGGCGCGCAGTACGGCGCGGCGTCCACCAAGGGCTTGCCCGGTGGCAGCATGCCCGCCACGGAGTGGACGGCCGTGACCTCCAGGGACTCCTCGCGGGTCAGCCGGGGCAGGACCGCCGGCAGCCGCTCCGCGAGCATCGTCTTTCCCGCGCCCGGCGGTCCCTGCAGAAAGAGGTGGTGCCCGCCTGCCGCCGCCACCTCCACGGCGGTCCGGGCCGAGGTCTGTCCGACGACATCGGCGAGGTCCAGGGCGAGAGCGTCGTCCAGGCCGCCGCTGAGCCCTGTGCCCACGCCGGTCCCGGGCACGCAGAGCCCCGCGAGCATCGGGTCGGGGCGTCCCGGCTCGTCCGGCTCTTCCTCCGGCACCGGTTCATCGGTCAGCACGGCGATCAACTGCCGCAGGCTGCGCACCCCGAGGACCGAGACCCCCGGCACCAGCGCGGCCTCGGCCGCCGTGCATTCCGGGACGACTACCTGCTCATAGCCCGCGTCGGCCGCCGCGAGGACCGCGGGCAGCACTCCCCTGACCGGCCGCACCCGCCCGTCGAGTCCCAGCTCTCCGATCATCACGATGTCGGTGAGAGTCCGCGGATCGATGCGCTCCGCCGCGCCGAGCACCGCGCAGGCCACCGCAAGATCGAATCCGCTGCCGCCCTTGGGCACCGACGCCGGGCTGAGGCCCACGGTGAGCTTCTTCTGGGGCCACTCCCCTCCGGAGTTGACCACCGCGGCCCTGACCCGGTCCTTGCTCTCGGTCAGGCTCTTGTCCGGGAGCCCGACCAGCGTGAACGCCGCCACGCCCGGCTCCAGGTCGGCCTGCACCTCGACGACCACACCCTCGACGCCCACCAGAGCCACGGAACACGTACGCGCGAATCCCATCAGGCCACCCCCCGCGCGTGCTCCACGACAGGAGCCCCTCGGCGTGGGATCAGCACGCCGACGAGATCGATCCGCACTCCGCCCGGCGGTGGGCCGCCGCGCTCATCGATCCAGCGCTCGGCGAGACGCCGTAGCCGCTCCGCCTTGGCCTGACCCACGGCGGCCATCGGATGCTGATAGATCCCCGAGCCGACCAGGCCGGCTCTGCGCGTCTTGACCTCACAGACGACCAGCGCTTCGCCGTCCATGGCCACGATGTCGATCTCGCCGGTCCTGCCGCCGCGCCAGTTGCGCTCAAGCACCGTCATTCCGGCTTCGCCCAGCCGCCGCGCGGCGAGATCCTCGCCGTACCGCCCAAGTGCCCCACGTGCGTTCATGTCGGAACCACCTCCGACACCCACACTGGGACTCAGCCCCGAACGTTGTGGATCTTGGTGGACGACTCACGCGTTGTGGAAAACTCGCTCACCCGTGCCGGTGAACCCGCGTCGCTGAATCCGCGTCGCTGAATCCGCGTCGCTGAATCCGCGTCGATCGGCTCAGCCGCCCGGCAGCTCGAGATCGCTCTTGTTGAGCTCCTCGATGTTCACGTCCTTGAACGTGAGGACGCGCACCTGCTTCACGAACCGTGCGGGCCTGTACATGTCCCACACCCAGGCGTCCGCCATGGACACCTCGAAGAAAACCTCACCCTGGACGGAGTGCACCTGCATCTCGTAGTCGTTGGTGAGATAAAAGCGCCGTTCGGTCTCGATCACATATTTGAACAGACCGACGACATCGCGGTACTCCCGGTAGAGCTTCAGCTCCATCTCGGTCTCGTACTTCTCGAGGTCCTCGGCGCTCATGGCATGTTCCCCTTCAGCCGTGCGTCCCCCTATTGTGCGTCAGCCCCTGGAGCCTCTACACGATTTCCGTGTCGAGGGTCTCGGGCCGGCTCGGAGGACCCTCGTCGAGCAGCCTGCGAAGCAACTCGGCGAGCCTGGTCGGATACACCGTCTCATGCGCCTCGGTCAGTTCCTGGCACGTCCACCATCGCGCTCCCGCGACACTCCGCCGTTCCAGCTCCGTCAGCCCCGCGGCCCGCGTGCGCGTCTGCGACGTACGCGCCAGGAAGTACCGCTCGTCCTGGTCCCAGCGCCGTCCGGCGAAGGGGAACGAGCAGAACCGCTGCCACAGGGCCGGGCCGAGCTCGACCTCGGTGATGCCCGTCTCTTCCATCAGTTCACGTAGTGCGGCCTGTTCATGCGTCTCGTCGCCCTCGAGACCGCCGCCCGGCGTGAACCACCAGTCGTCCGCCGCGTCCTCCGGCTCGTGTCCGTGCAGCAGCAGGATCCGGTCCTGCGGGTCGAGCAGCACCACCCTCGCGACCTTGCGCGGCGCCTCCGGCTGCGGCTGCGGCTGCGGCTGCGGCTGCGGCTGCGGCTGCGGTTCAGCCGACACGGGCCGTCGCCCCCGCGCGGTCACGGCTCTGCGGACGCTCACGCCCGCGCCGCAGCCGGTTGGCCACCGGCCCGTACGCCGCTCCGCCCAGGACCAGGACCGCACCGACCACCACCGCCCACACCATGAGCCGCACGGGCCCGGGGTCGGAGATCCCGCCCGGCATGTCCGCGAAGCCCTCGGGGCGCTCCAGCGTCCCGAATCTGTCCGTCGGCCAGGCCACCGCGTCGACCCGCCCCTCCACCGCGCCGCGCGGCACGGAGCCACGGTTGGAATCGCCCAGGTGCACGCTGGAGTCCAGGGAGCCGCTGCGCTCGTCGCCGAGCAGGAAGAGGTTGCCCTTGGGGACCGTGGTGGCCGGGATTCCGGTGGCCGCAGCGCCCTTGCCCTTCGGAAGATACGGTTCTGCGACGGGCTTGCCGTTGACCATCAGCTTGCCGTCGGTGCAGCAGGAGATCCGGTCGCCGCCCACGCCGACCACACGCTTGACCATCGGCAGGTCGCCCCAGCTCGCCTGCCTGAAGACGACGACGTCACCGCGGCGTACCTCACTGCCGTCTATCCGCTCGGCCAGGACCCGGTCGCCCGCACCGATCGTCGGCGTCATCGACCCGGTGGGAACGGTGTAGGGCTGGTACAGGACGGCGCCCCAGATGAAGCCTCCCAGGAAGAGGACACAGCCGAAGGCCACGGCCAGTCCCGACAGCACGCTGCCGAGCCGTCCGTGGCCCTCGTCCGTACGTTGTGTCCTGCTCATCCCGGTGCTCCCCCATTTCGGAGACGACCCCGCGCCCCCTACGACAGGAGCGGGGAAGATCGGCGATCTGGGACGGCACCCTACCCGGCGGTACGTCCGCCAGAAACCCTCGCGGCCTGGGCAGCAGCCACCGTCAACCGACGCCGGCGCCAGAGCACCACCGGCACCGCACCCGCCAGCCCGAGGGCCGCCGGCGCCGCGCTCATCGCGGCGTTGATGCCCTGCTGGTCGAAGGTGTCCGGCTTGGGCAGCGTCGCCCAGCGGGTGGGCGGCCAGGCGATCACGATGGCGCGACCCACGACGTTGTCCACGGGGACGGCGCCGCCGCCGGGCTGGTTCTGGTGGTAACGGGAGTCCAGCGAGTTCTGCCGGTGGTCACCCATGACCCAGATCTTGCCCGCCGGGACGGTGAGCTTGAACTGGCCGCCCTGGTCGTCGACGGTGCACGGGGTGTTGCCCTCGAAGACGTACGGCTCGTTCAGCGCCTTGCCGTTGACCTTCACCGGACCGGTGCCCTTGCACTCCACCGTGTCGCCGCCGACCGCGATGACGCGCTTGATCAGGTCCTTCTCGTCCGCGGACGGCATCAGGCCGACCCAGCCGAGGACCCGCTGGATCGCGTTCGGGTCGGGCGTGGGCTCGCCGTCCAGCCAGTGGCCGGGGTCCCTGAAGACGACGACTTCGCCGCGCTCGGGCTCCGAGCCGAACCACGGGGTCAGCTTGTCGACCAGGACGCGGTCGCCCTTCTGGAGCGTGTTCTGCATCGAGTCCGAGGGAATCGAGAACGCCTGCACCAGGAAGGTCTTGATCACCAGTGCCAGGATCAGCGCGATGCCGATGAGGAGCGGCAGCTCCTTCCAGAAGGAGCGGGGCTTCTTCGTCTCCCTGGTCTGCTTCCCGTCCGGCTCACCGGGAGCGGGCCCGGCACCCGCGGTGTCACTCCCAGGGCTCACGCCGTCCGCCGTGGCCTCGACCCCCGGCTCGTCTGATCGCCCTGGCTGTTCCTCGGGCCCACCGTGTCCGGACCGTGCGCCGACCGCCACATCCCCCACATCCACTCCTCAGTCCGTGCCGCTGCCCGCGCCTGATGCGATGCAGGCCCACCACTCCCATAACGAGCGGGAGTTCCGCAGGGGTCGGGAGTCCGGTCAATCCGTATCGATCGCCGGGTGCCACCCTATGCGACGGCCCCAGCGCGGTGTCCGTCCCCGCACGCGCGTCGGGCACGGACGCGTACGTGTCGGGCTCCTCCAGCTTGCGCCAGTGGTCGAAAGGCCAGGCGATGACGAGCGCGCGTCCCACCACGCTGTCCTCGGAGACGGTGCCGCTGAACTTCTCGGTGCGGTGGAAACGGGAGTCGGCCGAGTCGGAACGGTGGTCCCCCATGACGAAGAGGCGCCCCTCGGGGACCTTCACCTCGAACTCGAAGGACGAGGGCTCGTCACCAGGGTTGATGTACGGCTCGGTGAGGGGGACTCCGTTGACCGTGAGCTTCTTGTTCTTGTCACAGCACTTCACGGTGTCGCCGCCGACGCCGACCACGCGCTTGATCAGGTCGCGTTCGTTGTCCGACGGCAGCAGTCCGATGAAGGAGAGACCTTCCTTGACCTGCTTGACGCCTACCGGGTCGTCCTTCTTCTTGGTCTGCTCGTCCTCGAGCCAGTTGCCGGGGTCCTCGAAGACGACGACATCGCCGCGCTCCGGCTTGGAGCCGAACCACGGGGTGAGCTTGTCGACGAGTACGCGGTCGCCGATCTTGATCGTCTGTTCCATCGAGCCCGAGGGGATCACGAAGGCCTGCACCAGGAAGGTCTTCAGGACCAGGGCTATCAGCAGCGCGACACCTATGAGGAGAGGTATCTCCTTGATCGCCGAGCGTCGCCTGCGCCGCTTCACCTTCCGCGCGAGCTTGCGCCGCTCGGCCCTTCCTGGCAGTACGGGACCGGTGGTGGGCCGGTCGCCGGTGGGCAGCCGGGTGTCGACTCGGTGACTGGCGGCGCGCGTACGCCCGCGGTTACCCATGCGCGCCGCCTGGTGCCGGCACGCGCGCGTAGCTGTCGGGACGCTCCAGGGAGGTCCAGTGCCCGATGGGCCAGGCGATCCAGTCGGCCCTGCCGATCACGGAGTCGACGGGGATCATGCCGCCGCCGGGCCGGCCCAGGTAATCACGGGAGTCGCGGGAGTCACTGCGGTGGTCACCGAGGAGGAACAGGCTGCCTTCGGGGACGACCGCGACGAAGCGCGGCTTCGAGGGGGCGTCCCCCGGGTACAGGTACGGCTCGTCGACGGGCTCGCCGTTCACCTTGATCCTCCCCCGCTTGTCGCAGCAGACCACCCGGTCTCCCCCTACCCCTGCGACCCGCTTGATGTAGTCGGCATCTCCGAAGTAGCCACTGCCGTCAAAGACGACCGCGTCACCTCGTTGCGGCTCGGAACCGAAACGGTACGCCAACTTGTTGACGAGTACGCGGTCTCCGACCCGGAACGCGGGCTCCATGGAGCCACTGGGGATCTGGAACGGCTGCATCACGAAGGTGCTCACGAGCAGCAGGGACACCATGCAGATCAGCAGTGTCAGGGTGGCTCTGCCGCCGGGCAGCCAGGAAACGAACGACACAAAAGCGGAGCGCGACCGGTCCTCCGCCCCCTCGGACTCCCCGACGCGCTCGGCGTCCTGGGAATCAGTGGGTGGGGAGGAGCGGTCGCGCTCCGTGTGCTGTGCTTCGGTGTCCATCGGAGCCAGATGCTATCCGGCTCCGCTGTGGACCCGTGCGCGAGCTCAGTTGTCGCGCTTCTCCTTGATCTTCGCGGCCTTGCCGCGCAGGTCACGGAGGTAGTACAGCTTCGCGCGGCGCACGGCGCCGCGGGAGACGAGCTCGATCTTCTCGACGATCGGCGTGTGCACCGGGAAGGTGCGCTCGACGCCGACGGAGAAGGAGACCTTGCGGACCGTGAAGGTCTCGCGCACGCCGGCACCCTGGCGACGGATGACTACGCCCTTGAACTGCTGGACACGGGAGCGGTTGCCCTCGATGACGCGCACGTGGACGTTGACGGTGTCACCCGGGCGGAAGGCCGGGATGTCGGTGCGCAGCGAAGCGCTGTCGACGGAGTCGAGCAGGTTAGCCATGATCGTCTGCTTTCTTCACTGATGCCACAGGTCATCAGCGGGAGATTCGTGATGAGGATTCGATAGCTGTTCGCGTCGGGCGGGCGTCTTTCCCCCTGTGGCAGGGGCGCACGCTGGACGTACAGCAGCGGCCTATTCTTCCACGGCCTCGGGGTCTCGCCCAAATCGGCCGTCGGGGCCCGGACGCCACCCCAGGATCGAGAGCATCTCGCGGTCCTTCTTGTCGAAGACGGCGGGGTCGCAGCGCTCGATCAGGTCGGGCCTGTTGCGGACCGTGCGCCGCAGCGCCTCGTCCCTGCGCCAGCGCGCGATCTTGCCGTGGTGGCCGCTGACGAGCACGTCCGGGATGCCATGTCCGCGCCACTCGGGGGGCTTGGTGTAGACGGGGCCTTCGAGGAGGTTGGCCATGGCGCCGGGGGCGAAGGAGTCGTCGCGGTGGGACTCGGCGTTGCCGAGGACGCCGGGCAGGAGCCGGGCCACGGCCTCGGTGACGACCAGGACGGCCGCCTCGCCGCCCGCGAGGACGTAGTCGCCGATCGATACTTCGTAGACCGGCAACCGGATCGCGTACTCGTCGATGACGCGGCGGTCGATGCCTTCGTAGCGCGCGGGCGTGAAGACCAGCCAGGGCCGTTCGGAGAGCTCGACGGCGAGTTCCTGGGTGAAGGGCCGCCCGCTGGGCGTGGGGACGACCAGGACGGGCCCGTGGGCACCGGCCTCGTACCCCTCGGCGAGCACGTCGTCGAGGGCCGCGCCCCAGGGCTCGGTCTTCATGACCATGCCGGGGCCGCCGCCGTAGGGGGTGTCGTCGACCGTGTTGTGCCGGTCGTACGTCCATCCCCTGAGGTCGTGCACGTTCACGTCGAGCTGCCCACGCGCGCGTGCCTTGCCGACGAGGGAGACGTTCAGTGGTTCCAGGTACTCGGGGAAGATCGTGACGACGTCGAGCCGCATCAGGCGTCGTCCTCCGAAGGCTCCTCTTCGTCCCTGGCCGAGGCGATCACCGCGCGGTCGTCGATCAGGCCGGGCGGCGGGTCGATGACGGCCCGCTGCTCCTCCAGGTCGATCTCGGTGACGATCTCCTCCACGAAGGGGATCATCACCTCGCTGCCGTCGGGCCGCTCCACGATGAACAGGTCCTGCGAGGGCAGGTGCGAGATCTCGGTGATCCGGCCGACCTCGAGGCCTTCCTTGGTGACGATGTCGAGGTCCATCAGCTGATGGTCGTAGTACTCGTCCTCGTCCTCCGGAAGCTCTTCCGGGTCGACTTCCGCGATCAGCAACGTGTTGCGCAGCGCCTCGGCGCCCGTGCGGTCGCGTACGCCCTCGAAGCGCAGCAGGAGGCGGCCGCTGTGCACCCGGCCGGTCTCGATGGTCAGCGGACCCGTGGAGGCGGGGTCGGTGGCGAGTACGGCGCCGGGGCCGAGCCGCAGCTCCGGCTCGTCGGTCCGCACCTCGACGGTGACCTCACCCTTGATGCCATGGGCGCGGCCGATCCGCGCGACTACCAGCTGCACTGCTTTTCTCTCCTGTCGTGTGCCTACGGACGGGCCCCGTGGGCGACTACAGACTTCCGCAGACGACTACGGGCCGGGGAAGGCCCAGAAGCCCTCCCCGGCCCGTGCCGGTGCTACCTGTGGTTCAGTGAACCTGGTCCACGTCGACGAGGTCGACGCGGACACCACGGCCGCCGATGGCGCCCACGACGGTCCGCAGAGCGCGTGCCGTACGGCCGTTGCGGCCGATCAC
This sequence comes from Streptomyces sp. NPDC050147, assembly GCF_040660195.1. Lineage (NCBI taxonomy): Bacteria > Bacillati > Actinomycetota > Actinomycetes > Kitasatosporales > Streptomycetaceae > Streptomyces > Streptomyces sp. NPDC050147. Next base: position 110,046 of record NZ_JBFALJ010000011.1, read on the forward strand.
CTTGCCGAGGTCGTCCGGGTGAACCCGGACCTCGAGCACACGCCCCCGGCGCAGGTTGCGCGAGGCGACCTGCACGTCGTCGGGGTTGTCGACAATGCCCTTCACGAGGTGCTCGAGAGCCTCCTCGAGCATGCTCAGGCCTCGGTCGACTCGGTGGGCGCAGCCTCGGCCGCGTCCGCCTTCTTGTCAGCCTTCTTGGCCTTCTGGGTGATGGCCTCACCCTTCGACTCGTCGCCCTCGAGGCCCTTGGTGAAGGCCTCGAACGCGGCGCGCTTGTCCTTGGGCTCGGCGACGAGCAGCGGCGGCGGGGCCGGAAGGCCCTTGTGCGCCTGCCAGTCACCGGTGAGCTTCAGGATCGCCATGACCGGCTCGGTCGGCTGAGCGCCGACGGAGAGCCAGTACTGCGCGCGCTCCGAGTCGACCTCGATGCGCGAGGGGTTCTGCACCGGGTGGTACAGGCCGATCTCCTCGATGGCCCGACCATCACGGCGGGTACGGGAGTCGGCGACGACGATGCGGTAGTGAGGCGAACGGATCTTGCCCAGACGCTTCAGCTTGATCTTGACTGCCACTGGAGTGGTGTCTCCTGGTCTTGACGTGGTTGGGCACAACGAGATGCCACGTGGGGTTGCGGTACTCGGGGTGCCCGATGGACGCGTCAGCCGGAGGCGAGAGGGTTCCTATGCGGCTGTCGAGTACAGCTAGCCATTGTGCCATACACCGCCGGGGCGTCCGAATCCGGTCCGGGCGCCCCGGCGGCGCATCCCGCAGCTCAGCCCGTCAGCGTGCCGCTGCGCCGACAGCTTCCGGGATACGGAAGGGCTTGCCGCACCCACCGCAGACGATGGGCGCCTGGGCGAGCACCGAAGGAACCACACGGACGTTGCGTCCGCAGTCGCAGACCGCCTTGACGCGGACGCCGCCCCCGGAGGAGCCGTGCCGGGCGGCCGGGCCCCGGAAGCTGCGTGCCGTGTCGGCGGCGGTCGCCACGGTGTGCGCCTTGAGGGCGCGCTGGAGCCGCTCGATCGTCGGGCGGTAGCGCTTGCGCGCCTCCGGGTTGAGCGTGACCAGCGAGAAGCCGCTGCTGGGATGCGGCTCCTCGGGGTGGTCGAGGCCCAGTTCCTCTGCGATGGCGAGGAATCTGCGGTTGTGATAGCGGCCCGCGCGTGAGGTGTCGCGTACGCCGCGTGACGCGGCGATGCCATGGACTGCCTCGTGGAGCAGTCGCTCGAAGGAGAGTTCGGCGCCGCAGGCGGACGACGACTCTCCGATCAGGGATTCGGGCGCGGCAAGATCGGGCAGCTCGGAGTGGTGCCGCTGAATATCGGCCCACGCCTGTGCCAGCTCTGCGGCGAGAACAGGTGGTGTCGTGCTCACGTCGTGAACAACGAGCCGGGATGCCCAGGGGTTCCATTCCGGGGCATCTCAAATAATTTGCACGTACCCGTCAGTTGCCATTGATGTGCCATTGATGCGTCCGGACGAGGGCGGGTGCGCTGATCTGCCCAGAAGCCTCGCAGCTCATGGCAAGCCGGTACGTAGTGGCGCGTACGCCCGCCCGTCTCACGCCACCACTCCCCGAGAGCGAGCGCGCCGGTACCGGAGGCGCGCTCGTCAGTAAGCGCGGGCCACCACAGCGACGTTACCCGGGGTCTCGTCGGCGTCCGGCACCGACCCGTCCTCCGTGACGAGACATCGTACGGAGACGGAGTGCTCCGCGAGCTTCGCCTCGCCCTCCGGGCCGAGCGTGGCCCACGGGATGCGCGCCCAGCCACCGGCGGCCGTCGCCTCCACGGCCTGCTCCACCGTGGTGACGTCCCAGGTGCGGGCCTCCCGGCGCTCGCGGGCCTGGTCCAGGAGCAGCTTCTGGTCCTCTTCGAGGACGGTGGGCAGCAGGGCCGCCAGGGAGTCGATCGGGACCGGCTCCTTGCCTCCCCTGATGCGACGGGCCAGCATCGCGGTGCCGTTCTCCAGGTCGCGCGGGCCGACCTCGACCCGCACCGGCACTCCCTTGAGCTCCCAGTCGACGGCGCGCCGCCCGAAGGGGGTGTCCGTGCGCTCGTCGACCTGCACGCGCACGCCGGTGGCCTTGAGGCGGTCACCGATCTCGCGGACCTTGGCGAGCACCGCTTCGTCGCCCTTGATGGCGATGACGACGGCCTGGACCGGTGCGAGGCGCGGCGGGACCCGCAGGCCGCTGTCGTCGCCGTGCATCATCACCAGGGCGCCGATCATCCGCGTCGTACTGCCCCAAGAGGTCTGCCAGACGAGCTCCTGCTTGCCTTCCTTGGAGAGGTACTGAGTGTGGAAGGCCCTGGCGAAGTTCTGGCCCAGTTCGTGGCTGGTGCCGAGCTGGAGGGCCTTTCCGTCGCCCATCATCCCCTCGAGCGTCAGGGTGTTGATGGCGCCCGCGAAGCGCTCCTGGGCGGTCTTGCGGCCCAGCACGAAGTCCATCGCGAGGACCTCCCGCATGAAGGCTCCGTAGACGTCCCTGTGGATGCGGGCCGCGAAATCGCGTGCTTCCTCGTACGTGGCGTGGGCGGTGTGGCCCTCCTGCCAGAGGAACTCGGACGTCCGCAGGAAGAGCCGGGGCCGCAGCTCCCAACGGACCACGTTCGCCCACTGGTTGATCAGGAGCGGCAGGTCGCGGTAGCTCTGCACCCACTTGGAGAAGTACTCGTTGACGATCGTCTCGGAGGTCGGACGGATGACGACCGGCTCCTCCAGCTCCTTGCCCCCGCCGTGTGTGACGACGGCCAGTTCGGGGGCGAAGCCCTCGACGTGCTCGGCCTCCCTGGTCAGGTACGACTGGGGGATGAGGAGAGGGAAGTAGGCGTTCTGGGTACCCGTCTCCTTGATGCGGGCGTCCATGTCCTGCTGCATGCGTTCCCACAGGCCGTATCCGTACGGTCGGATCACCATGGTGCCCCGCACCGGGCCGTTGTCGGCCAGCTCGGCCTTGTTGATCAGGTCTTGGTACCAGCGCGGGAAGTCTTCCGCCCGGGGCGTGAGTACGGGTGCCTTAGCCATGGCGCGCATGGTACGGCGGGCCTCCGGAGAGCGTGAATGGAATTCCTCCGGCGCTGTTCCAGGGGGCGCACGACGGTGGCACGCAAGCATTGCCCCACAACCTCTGGACGCCGCGACGGATGCGGAGTTCTCTGGCATACGGGGGGAGTACGAGCGCACTGCACGGGGGCGGACGAACCGTTTGAATACGACACTCCAGCAACTCTCGGCGGATTGGGGCGCTTTCGATGACACCTACACTCGCGCAGCCGCACCTCCCGCGCGCGGGCACCACCCCCCGCGGCGTGGACCGGTGCGCACGCGCGCGTGACTGGGCGGAGATCCAGGAACGGATGCTGGTCCCGCTCTACGAAGCGGTGTACGAACGACTCGACGTAGGCGGCGGAACAAGGCTTCTCGGTCTCGGCTGCGGTTCCGGGCTCGCCCTCCTGATGGCGGAGTCCCGGGGCGCGTCGGTCACCGGTGTCGACACCTCTGCTCCCGAACGGCTCGCCCTGGCACGCGAACGCCTGCTGCCCGACACGAGCTCGGACGCGCGACGACGAGGCCGCACACGGCTCGTCGAGGGAGGGCCCGCCGACGTCTCGGGGCCGGATGTGCCCCTCTTCAACATGGTGACCGCGTTCCAGCCGATCGGCTGTATGGCGGGCGACTCCGAAGGCCTCTCCGGTCTCTTGGAGGCCACCGTCCCGCTGGCCGGGCGTGGCACCCCCGTGGTGCTCGCCGGCTGGGGTCCACCGGAGCGCTGCACGACCTCTTCTGTACTGAAGGTGGCGACCAAGCTCGCCGAACCGCTCCGCAGTACGGGGAGTTGGCGCCCCGCCCTCCGTGACGACCTGGAGGAGGTCGCCCAGCGTGCGGGCCTCAAGCCGGACGGCTCGGGCCGCGTCGCCTGCCCCTTCGGGTACGCGGACACGGAGAGCGCGGTCCGCGGCCTGCTCTCCACGGGGCTGTTCGACGCGGCGGTGGGGGCGACCGATCAGGTACAGGTCGACAAGGAGCTGACGGAGGCCCTGCACCCGCACAAGCGGCGGGACGGGACCGTGTGGATGCCGAACGTGTTCCGGTACTTGATCGCGCGTACGCGGTAGCGGGCTAACTGGTGCCGAGCGCCGTTTGAAGGCGGTCGAGCAGCGCCCTGGCCGCCGGGCTCGCGGGCCCGTCCGCGCGCCAGGCCAGGGCGATCCTGCCGCGGGGCCGGGGATCGGTGATCTCCAGCGTCCGCAGTCCGTACGCGGCCGCCGTACGGGGTTCGAGCGCGGGGAGGACGGCCACGCCCATGCCGCGGACGACGAGTTGTACGAGGACCTGCGGGGCGGCCGCCTCGAAGGCGACGCGGGGCCGGACGCCCGCCTGCGCGCAGGCACGGTCGAGCACGCCGCGTACGCCGGTGCCGCGCGGCAGGGTGATCAGCGGGCGGTCGCGGAGCTCGGCCAGCGGAACCGTCGTACGCCCCTGGGGAGCGAGCAGGGCGTCCCCCGGGAGCACGACGGCCACCAGGGGTTCGTCGATCACCAACCGCAGGGAGATGCCCGGCGGGGGCTCCTCGTCCGTCAGGCCCAGGAGGGCGATGTCGAGTGCGCCGCCCCGCACCGCGGCCAGCATCCGGTCCGAGCTGTCCTCGGTGAGGGCGATCTCGACCCCGGGATGGTCGTCGTGGAAGTCGGCGAGAACGGAGACCACGTCGAACTCGTGGGTGGCGGCGCCGGACACCAGACCGAGCACGATCTGACCGCGGAGCAGTCCGGTGAACTCGTCCGCGGTGTGCCGCACACCCTCGACCGCGGCGAGAGCGGCCCGCGCGAACGGCAGCACGGCCTCGCCCACCTCCGTCAGGGTCACCGACCGCCCCGAGCGGTCGAGGAGTCGTTGCCCGAGTTCTCTCTCCAGCTGCCGGACCTGGGCGCTCACGCCCGGCTGGGCCAGGTGCAGGCGGGCGGCGGCGCGGGTGAAGTTGGCCTCCTCCGCGACGGCGACGAAGTACTGGAGCTGGCGGAGTTCCATAACGGGGAATGCTAGTCGCGAGAAGATCCAGCTCTTGGACTTATGACGAAACGATCGACACGCTGGAGGGGTGGACATCGCAACCGCTGTCGCCGCCGAACGCCAGGAGCTGGCCGCCCTGCTCGACGATCTGTCCCCCGCACAGTGGGAGTCGCCGACTCTGTGCGCGGGGTGGCGGGTCCGTGACGTGGCGGCCCATATGTCGCTGGGCTTCCGGTACTCGCTCCCGAGGACGCTGGCCGAACTGGTCAAGGCGCGCGGGAGCCTGCACCGGATGACCGACCGGTGCGCCCGCAAGGACGCCGCCGCCTACTCGACCGGTCAGCTCGCCGCGTTCCTCAGGGACAACGCGGATCACCCCTGGCAGCCGCCCTTCGCCGGGATCGAGGGAGCGCTGGGCCACGACGTGGTGCACGGTCTCGACATCTCGGTGGCCTTGGGGCTCGACCGCGGGGTCCCCCGGGACCGTGTACGCGTCCTTCTCAAGAAGGTCACGCCCAAGAGCACCAGGTTCTTCGGGGCGGACGTCGGCGGCGTGAAGCTGTGCGCCGACGACCTCGACTGGACCTACGGCACCGGCACCCCGCTGACCGGCGCCGCGCAGGACCTTCTCCTCGTCCTGTACGGCAGGAAGCTCCCTCCGGGTCGCCTCCGAGGGGAGCCGCAAAGCCGCTTCGTCCGCGAAGGGGCCTAGGGCCCTTCTGACGGATCTCCGCGAAGGGCTCTAGTCGATGTCCTTGGTGAGCCGCGTGACGCCGGCGACCCGGTACGCCGCCTCTTCCTCCAGCGTCTCGTTCTCCAGGAGCGCGGCGGCCAGGGCGTCGAGTTGCGCCCGGTGGTCCCGGAGTTGGCGGCAGGCGCTCTCGTAGCACTCGTCGACGATCCGCCGCATCTCGTGGTCGATCGTGTCGAGGGTGCCAGGGGCGGCCGAGAGTCCGTAGGCCTGCTGGGCGTCGCTCGGCAGCGCGGAGAGCCGGCCCACGCGCTCGCTCATGCCCCAGCGGCCGACCATGCCGCGGGCGATGTTGGTGACCTGCTCCAGGTCACTCTCGGCGCCTGTCGTGATGACGCCGAAGACGACGTGCTCGGCCGCCATGCCGCCCAGGGCGCCGACGATGCGGCCGCGCAGATACTCCTCCGTGTACGCGTACTTGTCGGCGTCCGGCGTCGACAGCGTGACGCCGAGCGCGCGGCCCCGGGGCACGATGGTGATCTTGCGGACCGGGTCGGCGCCGGGCTGCAGCATGCCCAGCAGGGCGTGTCCGCTCTCGTGGTACGCCGTGCGCCGACGCTCCTCGTCGGGCATGACCAGCGGCCGCTCGGCACCGAGCTGGACCTTCTCCAGCGCCTCGGAGAGGTCGGCCTGCGTCACCTCCTTCTGCTTGCGCTTGACGGCGAGCAGGGCGGCCTCGTTGGCGAGGTTGGCGAGTTCGGCGCCGGTCATCCCCGGTGTCGTACGGGCGACTTGGGCGAGGTCGATGTCGCTCGCCATCGGGATCTCACGGGTGTGGATCTTGAGGATGGCCTCGCGTCCGCCCCGGTCCGGCGGGCTGACGGTGACGACTCGGTCGAAGCGTCCGGGGCGGGTCAGGGCGGGGTCGAGGATGTCGGCACGGTTGGTGGCCGCGAGGACGATGACGCCTTCGGAGCCCGAGAAACCATCCATCTCGGTGAGAATCTGGTTCAGCGTCTGTTCGCGTTCGTCGTGCCCGCCCATCCCGCCGCCGCCACCACGCGCCCGTCCGATGGTGTCGATCTCGTCGATGAAGATGATGGACGGCGCCACCTTCCTTGCCTCGGCGAAGAGTTCGCGTACGCGCGAGGCGCCGACGCCCACGATCATCTCGATGAACTCCGACGCGGAGGCCGAGAAGAACGGCACCCCCGCCTCACCGGCGACGGCCCGCGCGAGCAGCGTCTTGCCGGTGCCGGGCAGCCCCGCGAGCAGTACGCCGCGCGGCATCTTGGCGCCCATGTCGCGGTAGGCGGCGGGATTCTTCAGGAAGTCGACGACGTCGCTGAGCTCGCCCTCGACCTCGTCGATGCCCGCCACGTCCTCGAAGGTGGTGCGCTTGTCGCCGGGTTCGAGCTCCACCGGCTTCGGCGGCACCTTGCGCCCCAGCATGCCGCCCGCGCCGCCGCCCATGCCCGCGCTCATCCGCCGGGCGATGAAGATCCACAGGAAGACGAGGAGCAGCATCGGGGCGAGCGAGATCAGCAGGTTGGAGAGGAAGCTGCGCTCCTGGACGACGGGTTCGGCGGTCACGGTGACGTCGTGCTTGGTGAGGTCGTCCCAGAGCTTGTCGTCGGCGAAGGCGGGGCGCTGGGTGAGGAACTTGGTGTACTTCCCCTTCTCGTCGCCCGGCTTCTCCTGCTCCTTCTTGAGCTGGCCCTGGATCGCGTCGCCCTTGGAGTAGATCTTCGTGACGTTCCCGGAGTCGACCTGCTTGCTGAACTCCGTGTACGAGATCGTCGGCTCGTCGCCGTCGTTGAAGAAGGAGAGGACGAGGTTGGCGATGAGGTAGACGATGAGCGCGGTGAGGATGAGCCCGCCCCATCCGCCCGGCATCTTCTTCTTCGGCGGCGGCTTGGGTTCGGGCGGGGGCGCGCCCTCGGAGCGCCATGGCTGGTCGGGCGCCCGGCGCGGTGGCACAGGGTTGCTCATACGGGGACGTTACGACACAAACAGGGGCTGGGCACCTGCTCCGGAAACGCCTGGGGCGTCCCTCTCGGCAGAGGGACGCCCCAGCCGGCGTACGAGATGTGGGGCGTCAGCCCCTGGACTTCCCGGCGGTCAGCCCATGAACTTCTTGAACTCGTCCGGCAGCTCGAAGTTCTGCCCCTGCTGCCCGGCGGGAAGGCCGAAGGCGCCGCCTTCCTGAGCCGCCTTCTCGCGGCGGGCCGCGGCCTCCTGCTCCTCCTGCTGGCGCTTCATCGGGTTGCCCGACTTCCGCTTGCCCTTGGCCTGCTTCTGCTTCTTCTTCTGCTTGCCGGGGCCGCCACCCATGCCCGGCATCCCGGGCATACCCGGCATTCCGCCGCCCTGCGCCATGCGCGACATCATCTTGCGTGCCTCGAAGAAACGCTCGACCAGATTCTTGACGGCGCTGACCTCGACGCCGGAACCCTTGGCGATACGGGCGCGGCGGGAGCCGTTGATGATGGTCGGCTCGTGGCGCTCGCCCGGCGTCATCGACTTGATGATGGCGGCGGTGCGGTCGACGTCCCGCTCGTCCAGGTTGTTGATCTGGTCCTTGATCTGCCCCATGCCGGGCATCATCCCGAGCAGCTTGCTGATGCTGCCCATCTTCCGGACCTGCTCCATCTGGGCCAGGAAGTCGTCGAGGGTGAAGTCCTTGCCCTTGCTGCTCGCCAGCTTGGAGGCCATCTTCTCGGCCTCTTGCTGGGAGAAGGTCTGCTCGGCCTTCTCGATCAGCGTGAGCATGTCGCCCATGCCGAGGATGCGGGACGCCATGCGGTCCGGGTGGAAAGCGTCGAACTCGTCCAGCTTCTCGCCGTTGGAGGCGAACATGATCTGACGGCCGGTGACCTGCGCGATGGAGAGCGCGGCGCCACCGCGGGCGTCACCGTCGAGCTTCGACAGGACGACGCCGTCGAAGCCGACGCCGTCGCGGAAGGACTCCGCCGTGTTGACGGCGTCCTGACCGATCATGGCGTCGACGACGAAGAGGACCTCGTCCGGGCTGACGGCGTCGCGGATGTCCGCGGCCTGCCGCATCAGCTCCTCGTCGATACCGAGGCGGCCCGCGGTGTCGACGATGACGACGTCGTACTGCTTGGTCTTGGCGAACTCGATCGAGTCCTTCGCGACCTGGACCGGGTCGCCCACGCCGTTGCCGGGCTGCGGGGCGTAGACGCCGACGCCCGCGCGCTCGGCGACGACGGAGAGCTGGTTCACGGCGTTGGGGCGCTGGAGGTCGCACGCCACCAGGAGCGGGGAGTGACCCTGCCCCTTCAGCCAGAGGCCGAGCTTTCCGGCGAGGGTGGTCTTACCGGCACCCTGGAGGCCCGCGAGCATGATGACGGTCGGCGGGTTCTTGGCGAACCGCAGGCGTCGCGTCTCGCCGCCGAGGATGCCGACGAGCTCCTCGTTGACGATCTTGATGACCTGCTGGGCGGGGTTCAGGGCCTGGGAGACCTCGGCGCCGGCGGCGCGCTCCTTGACCTGCTTGATGAAGGCACGGACTACAGGGAGGGCGACATCCGCCTCGAGCAGGGCGATGCGGATCTCGCGCGCCGTGGCGTCGATGTCCGCCTCGGACAGGCGGCCCTTGCCCCGGAGGTTCTTGAATGTCGCTGCGAGGCGGTCGGAAAGAGTGTCGAACACGGCGGTCGCGAATCCTCGGGTCGAAGGGGACGCCCCCCGCTGGCGCGGAGCTGAGCGTGGGGGAGGGCGGATAGGTCGCCCTCCAGGGTATCTGCACCGCCGGGCGGGCGGGCCCGCAGCGTCCGGGCTGAGCTGGTGCACCCCCGGGCGCGGGGCCCTGTCTCACTCCTCGCCCCACAACGACCCCACCAGACACCCCTCTCCCACTCCCCCCGCACCCCATCCCCTACCCCCTCAACCCCTCAACCCCTCCTCCACAGCCCGAGCCACCCCCGCAGCCCGCTCCCCCGTAAGCGGAGCCCCCGCCCCCGTCACGTAGAACGCGTCCACCGCGTTCGCGCCCAGCGTCGACACATGTGCGCTCCGCACCTCCACCCCCGCCGACTCCAGCGCCCGGCCGATCCGGTGCAGCAGCCCCGGCGCGTCCTGGGCCCGCACCTCGATCACCGTCGCGAGACGCGAACCCGCCGAAGCCACGGTCACCCGGGGCGGCGGCGCGACGGTCCCCCGCCGCCGCGGATACGCGGCATCCCGCTCGGCCAACCGCGCCGCGATGTCCAGTGAGCCGTCAAGCGCCCGCACCAGGTCCGCCCGCAGCCGCGCGGCCTGCGGCAGAGAGCCGTACTCCGCGGCGACCCGCCAGTTGAGGAGCAGCACCGGGTCCTCGAGACCGGACGGCAGCCCCACCCCCCGCAACTCCGCGGTCCGTACCGTGAGCCGGTGCATGGCGAGCACCCCGGCGACAGCGGACAGCACGCCGGGCTGATCCGGCACCGCGATGATCAGCTCCACGCCCAGCGGCTCGGGGTCCCCCGACGCCGCCTCCTCACCCGCCCCCGCCGACCCCTCCGTCTGCGCCCGCAGCGCGAGCACCGGCCCGCCCGTGCGGAACGCCTCCACCGCGAGGCGCTCCTGCTCGGCGGTGGGAGCGACGTCCTCCGCTCCCACCGGCTCCTCCCCGGACAGCACCGCCCCCACCCGTTTCACCAGGTCCGCGACGAGCGAACCCCGCCAGGTGGACCAGGCCGCGGGGCCGGTGGCCAGCGCGTCCGCCTCCGTCAGTGCGTGCAGCAGCTCAAGGGTCCCCGTCGAACCCACCGCGTCCGCGACCGCCCGAACCGTGGCCGGGTCGTCGAGGTCCCGTCGCGTGGCCGTCTCGATGAGCAGCAGGTGATGCCGTACCAAGGTCGCGAGGACCGCCACGTCGGCCCGGTCGAAACCGATCCGGGCGGCGACGTCCCTGGCGATGATCTCCCCGGCCTCGGAGTGGTCCCCCGGCCAGCCCTTACCGATGTCGTGCAGCAGCCCGGCCACGAGGAGCAGGTCGGGCCGTCCCACGCGCCGGGTCAGCTCCGAGGCCCGCACCGCCGTCTCCACCAGATGCCGGTCGACCGTCCAGGTGTGCACGGCGTTGCGCTGCGGCCGGCACCGCACCCGCTCCCAGTCGGGCAGCAGCCGGGTGACGAGGCCCTCGGCCTCCAGCGCCTCCCACACCTCGACCGTGGGCCGCCCGGCTCCAAGGAGCGTCACCAACTGCTCCCGGGCCTCCGCGGGCCACGGCGTGGGCAGCGGCCGCACCGCCGCGGCCATCCTGCGCACCGCGTGCAGCGACAGGGGCAGACCCGCCTGGGCCGCGGCCGCGGCGGCCCGAAGCGGCAGCACGGGATCGCGCTCGGGCCGGGCCGCCCGCGCGAGGACGACCTCCCCGTCCTGCTCCACGACCCCCTCGGCCAGCGGCGACCGCTCGGCCGCCGCCCCCTTGCCGCCCAGCATGGCCCGCAGCCGAGGCCGCACCGAACGGGACCGCAGCACCCTGCCCACTTCGCGCCACGTCACGTCGCTCGCGTACGAGATGGTGCGGGCGGACTCGTACACCTGCCGCAGCAAGACGTCCGCGTCCAACAAGCCCAATTCCGACGCGACTTGATCCTGCTCCTGCAGGGCGAGCCGGTCCGTGGCCCGCCCCGTGGTCAGATGCAGCGCGTCCCGCACGTCGAGGAGCCGTCGCCGGGCCTCGGAAAGGCCCTCCCTCGGCGCGTCCGCCAGCCATGAAGCGGCGACGGCCCGCAGCGCGGTCGCGTCCCTCAGCCCGCCCCGGGCCTCCTTCAGGTCCGGCTCCAGGAGATAGCTCAACTCCCCCTGCCGCTCCGCCCGTTCCTCGCACAGCTCCCGCAGCTCGGGCAGCCGCTTCGGCGCGAGGTTGCGCCAGTCGGCGAGCACCGCCGTGCGCAGCCCGGCGGTCAGCCCGAGATCGCCCACGACGTGCCGCGCGTCGAGCAGCCCCAGCTGCACCTTGAGGTCCTCGCCCGCGGTCTTGCGCGCTTCCGCGGGCGTGCGCACGGAGTGGTCGAGCGCCAGCCCGAGATCCCAGACGGGGTACCAGATGCGGTCGGCGAGGGCCGCCACCTCACCGGCGTCCGCGCTGCCGTCGTGCAGCAACAGCAGGTCGAGGTCGCTGCGCGGCGAGAGCTCACCCCTGCCGTACCCGCCCACGGCCACCAGTGCGGCCCCCCGTGGCGCACCCGCGGCCGTGAAAAGGCCGGTCAGCCAGTCGTCCGTGAGGCCGGCGAGGGCCGAACGGCGCGGCGGCCCGGACTGCGCCGCCCCTTGCAGGAGGCGCAGCCGGGCCGCCGCATAGCCGCTGGGTCCGGAGTCTTCCGAGTCCGATTCAGTTCGTACGTCCACACTCGTCACCCAGCAGCTCCTGTCAGTCCCGCTCAGTTCCGCTCAGTCCCGCTCAGCTCTGGTGGCTCAGCCGTTGCCGACCGAGCTCACAACGCGTCCGGGCCACGTTCTCCGGTCCGCACCCGGACCGCCGTCTCGACCGGCACGCTCCAGACCTTGCCGTCCCCGATCTTGCCGGTCCGGGCGGCTTTCACCACGACATCCACGAGCTGTTCGGCGTCGTCGTCCTCGACCAGGACCTCGATCCGGATCTTCGGCACGAGGTCGACGGTGTACTCCGCGCCACGGTAGACCTCGGTGTGGCCGCGCTGGCGGCCGTAGCCGCTGGCCTCGGTCACGGTCAGGCCCTGGACTCCGAAGGCCTGGAGGGCCTCCTTGATCTCGTCGAGCCGGTGCGGCTTGACGACCGCGGTGATGAGCTTCATGCGTCCACCCTCTTGTTCTTCTCGTTCGCAGCCTTGCCGGCGTCCTGGGCCGGCGGGCCGGGCACTGGGGCGGCGGTACGGGGCGCCGTGCCACCGCCCGCACCACTGAAGTCGTACGCGGTCTCGGCGTGCTGCACCTGGTCGATACCCCCGACCTCCTCGTCCTCGCTGACCCGCATCCCGATGGTCTTGTCGACCAGGAGGGCGAGGATCGCGGAAGCGATCATGGAGTACACGAGGACGGCGCCGACACCCGCGGCCTGCTTGCCCAGCTGTTCGAGGCCGCCGCCGTAGAAGAGGCCCTTGGCGTCGGACTGGACGCCACCGGTGGCGAAGAAGCCGACGAGGAGCGAGCCCACGACACCACCGACGAGGTGGACACCCACGACGTCGAGGGAGTCGTCGTAGCCGAACTTGAACTTCAGGCCGACGGCCATGGCGCAGAGCAGACCGGCGATGGCTCCGACGGCGATCGCGCCGAGCGGCGAGACGGAACCGCCGGCCGGGGTGATCGCGACGAGCCCGGCGACGGCGCCCGAAGCGGCGCCGAGCGTGGTGAACGCGCCGTGCCGGATCTTCTCGTAGGCGAGCCAGGCCAGCATGGCGGCGGCGGTGGCGACCTGCGTGTTCAGGAACATCATCGCGCCGACGCCGTCGTCGTTGCCCAGCCACGACCCGGCGTTGAAGCCGAACCAGCCGAACCAGAGCAGTGCGGCGCCGAGCATCACCAGCGGCAGGCTGTGCGGCCGCATCGGGTCCTTCTTGAAGCCGACGCGCTTGCCGATGACCAGGATCACGCCGAGCGCGGCGGCACCGGCGTTGATGTGCACGGCCGTACCACCGGCGAAGTCGATGACACCGAGCTCGAAGGCCCAGCCGCCCGTGCCCCACACCCAGTGCGCGACCGGGAAGTAGACGATCGTGGCCCAGAGCGCCACGAACAGCGCCCAGGCGGTGAACTTCACGCGGTCGGCGAGCGCACCGCTGATCAGCGCGGGCGTGATGATCGCGAACATCAGCTGGAAGACCGCGAAGACGTAGACCGGGATGGTGTAGCCGTCCCACAGCTCGGTGAGCCCGATGCCGCTCAGCCCGACGTAATCGGACGACCAGCCGATGAGGCTGCCGTGGTCGGTGCCGAACGCGATGGAGAAGCCGTACAGCACCCAGAGGATGGTGACGATTCCCAGACTGATGAAGCTCATCATCAACATGTTCAGCGTGCTCTTGACGCGGACCATGCCTCCGTAGAAGAAGGCGAGTCCCGGCGTCATGAGCATCACCAGGGCGGAACAGATGAGCATGAACCCTGTGTTGGCGGCAGACAGCTGCGGGGCGTCTGCGGCGATCGTGATGCCTGGGGGCATCGGCGTCTCCTCGTCGTCGTATGCGGCCCGTGCGGGCGGGCTGGCGGGGCCTCCCCTGCTCGAGCGGAGCCGAGAGCTTGGGGAAGGTGGGCCGTTATGCGCCATGAGATTGGCCCAGCGCCGTTTCAGGGGGCGCCCCTCGATGTTTCGCCGCAGTGACGAAGAGGTCGTACGTGTTACGCGTCCATGAACTGCCGGGTCAGGCGGGGCGCGGTTTCATACCCTGCGCACACCGCACAAACCGGCCGCGGCGGCCATCCGATTGACCTGGCATGGGGGAGCCGAGTCGGGCAGTTCGGGATGGGCCGGCCGCGGCCGGAGTTCTGGTGGGCGCCGTCAGACCGCCTCCGCGGTTTCCGGCATGTCGATGGCGAGCTGGTCGGTCAGCTGCACGACCTCGGCGATGTCGCCGAAGTCCCGCACGGCGGTGTCCACGGTCTTGCGAAGGCGGGTGTTGACCCGCTCGGAGCGGACCTTCTTGGCGACGGTCAGGGCCTGGCCCGCGAGGACGGTGCTCTGCTCGGGCTCGCGCCGGAGCAGGTGAACCGTCGCCATCCCGATGAGGTTCAGTGCGTACGAACGCTGGTGCTCGGGGTCCTTGCCGAAGAGGTCGACGGCGCGCTCCATGACGGGCTCGGCCAGCGAGGCGTACGTCGGGCTGCGGCCCGCCACATAGGCCAGGTCGCGGAACGAGTGGGCGTTCTCGCCGTTCAGCTCGGCCTCGGAGAAGAAGCGGATCCAGTCGGGCTCGGGCTCGTCGAAGTCGGCGGCGTCGGCGAAGGTGTCCTCGGCCATGCGCACGGCCCGCTTGCACTTGCCGGGCTGGCCCATGCTGGCGTAGGCGCGGGCCTCCATCGCATACAGCATGGCCTGGGTGCGCGGGCTCGCGCAGTCCCGGCTTCCGTACTGCGCGAGGTGGATCAGTTCGAGCGCGTCGTCGGGCCGCCCGAGGTGGATCATCTGGCGGCTCATGCTGGAGAGGATGTACGACCCGAGGGGCTTCTCGCCCGCTTCCTTCGCGGCGTGCAGGGCAAGCACGAAGTACTTCTGGGCGGTGGGCTGGAGGCCGACGTCATAGCTCATCCAGCCGGCCAGCTCGGCCAGCTCGCCCGCCACCTTGAAGAGCCGCTTGGACGTGGCCTCCGGCTGCGGCTCCTGCAACAAATCCGTCACCTCGTGCAGTTGGCCGACGACCGCCTTGCGCCGCAGTCCGCCGCCGCACTGCGCGTCCCACTGCCGGAACATCACGGTCGTGGACTCCAGGAGGTCGAGCTCCGGTTTGGAGAGCCGGCCGGGCCTGCGGGACGACGTGAGCGGCTCCGGGGGGCCGGCCGGGGTCGTCGGGCCGGGGACCAGCCAGCGCTGCATGGGCTCGATGAGGGAGGGGCCCGCGGAGAGCGCGAGCGAGGTGCCGAGGAAGCCGCGCCGGGCCAGCATCAGGTCGCTGCGCGAGAACTCGCTGATGAGGGCGACGGTCTGGGGCCCGGTCCAGGGCAGGTCGACCCCCGAGACGGAGGGCGCCTGGTGCGCGGCACGCAGCCCGAGGTCCTCGACCGCGACGACACAGCCGAACCGCTCGGAGAACAGCTCGGAGAGGATGCGCGGGATGGGCTCGCGCGGGTTCTCGCCGTCCAGCCAGCGACGCACCCGCGAGGTGTCGGTGGAGATGTGATGCGCACCCAACTGCCGTGCTCTGCGGTTCACTTGGCGCGCCAGCTCGCCCTTCGACCAGCCGCTGCGCACGAACCAGGAATTGAGCAGTTCGTTGGGGCGCTTGTCAGCGTTCGCACCACTTCCGCCATTGCCGCCCACCGGAACGCCCCCATCCCTCAAGACACTTACACGCTGTCCACGCCAAGCCTTACCAGGATGCCGCGCACCGCGGCTCTCCGTCCGGAGAACGTCACCCGTCGAACAGGGAACCGACTTGCCTCCGGCATACCCACGAGTGCACAGCACTCAAGGTCCATGTACTGAAAGTAATCCTACGATCACCCCTCCGGCGAGGGCGATCGCGGAAACGCCACCATTCGCCACCCCTTCGAATGAACTCCCGGGCCGCTACAAGCGATTGACTTGACAGTGGACGACCGAAGGTGGGCGGAACGGAGCACTCGGGGGCGCGCATGACCGGGCGCACCCCCTTTGCGCCCCTGCACGCCGACAAACAAGAGCACAGGGTAACGATCCGATTCCGTCACGTAACCACACCGCGCTCGACCCGTTGGAGGGGGCATGGGCTTCACGATCGGCGGCATCCGGGGAACCGACAAGCCTCGCACCGGTACACGGCGGCGCGGCCGCACGTCGGACTGCACGGCGGTGGCGGAGTACACCGGACTGTGGGGATGGGCCGCGGTCCCAGGCGCACGCGCCTCGGGCGGCCGCTGCTCCTGCGGCGCGGCCGACTGCGCGGCCCCCGGCGCCCACCCCCTGGAGTTCGCCGCCGAGGTGCCCGCCGGGGCGACGCTCGACGAAGTGACCGAGGCCTGGACGCAGTTCCCGGGCGCCGCCGTGCTGCTGCCCGTGGGCCGCGCCTTCGACGTCATCGAGGTGGCCGAGGCGGCAGGACGCCGGGCCCTGGTCCGCCTGGAGCGCATGGGCCTGCCGCTCGGCCCGGTGGCCGCCACCCCGGAGGGCCGCGCGCACTTCTTCGTCGCCCCCGGCGCCGCCGCCGAACTCCCCCAGCTGCTCTACCGCATGGGCTGGGACGACGCCGCCATCGACCTGCACGGCCTGGGTCCGGGCACGCACATCACGGCCCCACCCTCCGACCACGCGGGCCTCGGCCCGGTCCGCTGGCTTCGCGCCCCGGACCTGGACTCGGCGACGCATCCCCCGCAGGCCCGGCTGCTCCTCGGGACCCTGGCGTACGTGGCCCATCGCTCACCCGCGTAGTCACGGCGCCCGCACACGGAAATGCCCCACCCCGGCTGCACCCCGGGGCGGGGCATTTCTCTCGTACGCGGGAGGCTGCTCGCCCGTACGCGGGAGGCTACTCGCCGATCAGCGCGTCCACGAACGCCTCGGGCTCGAACGGCGCCAGGTCGTCCGCGCCCTCGCCGAGTCCGATCAGCTTCACCGGCACGCCCAGCTCGCGCTGGACCGCCACGACGATGCCGCCCTTGGCCGTGCCGTCCAGCTTCGTCAGGACGATGCCGGTGATGTTCACGACCTCGGCGAAGACCCGTGCCTGCACCAGGCCGTTCTGCCCGGTCGTGGCGTCCAGGACGAGCAGCACCTCGTCCAGCGGCGCGTGCTTCTCGACGACGCGCTTGACCTTGCCGAGCTCGTCCATCAGGCCGGTCTTGGTGTGCAGGCGCCCCGCGGTGTCGATGAGGACGACGTCGGCGCCCTCCGCGATGCCCTCCTTGACCGCGTCGAAGGCGATCGAGGCGGGGTCGCCGCCCTCGGGGCCGCGGACCGTGCGCGCGCCGACGCGCTCGCCCCAGGTCTGCAGCTGGTCGGCGGCGGCCGCGCGGAACGTGTCGGCGGCGCCGAGGACCACGGAGCGGCCGTCGGCGACCAGGACGCGGGCGAGCTTGCCGGTGGTGGTGGTCTTGCCGGTGCCGTTCACGCCGACGACCATCACGATGCCGGGCGTCCCCAGGCCCGACTCGGTCTTGACCGTGCGGTCGAGGTCCGGGTCGACCAGCGCCACGAGCTCCTCGCGCAGCAGCGTGCGCAGGTCGTCCGGGGTGCGGGTGCCGAGCACGCGGACGCGCTCGCGGAGCCGCTCGACCAGTTCCTGCGTGGGGGCCACGCCGACATCGGCGGTGAGGAGCGTGTCCTCGATCTCCTCCCAGGTGTCCTCGTCCAGGTGCTCGCGGGAGAGGAGCGTGAGCAGCCCCTTGCCGAGCGCGTTCTGCGAGCGCGAGAGGCGCGAGCGCAGACGGACCAGGCGACCTGCCGTGGGCTCCGGGGTCTCGACCTCCGGAGCGGCCGGCTCCTCGATGACCACGGGGGCCGAGGGCTCGGCGAGCGGGAGTTCCACCTCCTCGATCGTGCGGCGCGGTTCGTCGCGCGGCGTCTCGGCCTCGTCGCCGACATGCGGCTCGGCCGGAGGGGCGGTGATGGTGGGCGTGGACGACGGAGCCTGCGGCGGCAGCTTCTTCTTCTTGCGACTGCCGACCACGAGCCCGCCGAGCGCGCCGATCACGACCACGGCGATGACTACAGCAAGGATGACGATTTCCATAACCCACCCAGTATCAGCCATGGGGGCAACAGGGGCTCAGGCTGTAGTTTCCTCCAAAGAACATAAGCTCATAGAGGGCACTACTCGGACTAAAGTACGATGGAGCTCCCCGTATCAACGCGCGTAGAGTCCAACCCGATCACCCCCACGGACAGATCACGGACGGATCGCGGCGTTGCGATCCGAGCGAGAGGCACGGACCCACCCCATGAGCACCACCGCCGAAACCGAAGGCGCCCTGGAGACACGCGGCCTCGAGCCCGTCCCCGACTCCGAGCGCACCGGCAGGACCCGCGAGCTGTTCCCCACCTGGGTGGCGGCCAACATCAGCGTCCTGCTGCTCACCATGGGCGCGGGCCTCATCGTGACCAACGGCCTCAACTTCTGGCAGGCCCTGGTCGTCGCCCTGGTCTCGCCGCTTCTCAGCTACGGCCTTGTCGGTCTCATCTCGATCGCGGGCAAGCGCGGCGGCTCCCCCGGCATGACGCTCTCGCGCGCGGTCTTCGGCCAGCGCGGCAACCTCTTCCCCGGCTCGCTGATCTGGGTCGCGCGCTGGGGCTGGGAGACGATCAACGCGGTCACGGGCGCGTACGCGATCATCACCGTCCTGGACATCTGCTTCGGCGTGAAGTCCAGCACGTGGCTGACGGTCGTGACCCTGGTCATCTTCGTCGCCTGTACGTTCGTCATCAGTGGCCTCGGCCGCAAGGTCCTGCACATCTGCAACACCTGGGCGACGTACCTCTTCGGCGCGTTCAGCGTCCTCGTGCTGGTCTATCTGGTGGCCAACACCCCCTGGTCGGATGTCTTCTCGAAGTCGGCGGGATCCACCGCGGCGATGGTCGCGGGCGTCGGCGTGATCGCCGCGGGCGGCATCAGCTGGGTCCCCACCGGCCCGGACTTCACGCGCTACCTCCCGCGCAAGGCCTCCAACAAGGCCCTGGTGGGCAACGCCATCGGCGGCGCCGGCATCGTCGTCGTACCGATGGTTTTGATGGGCGCGGTCATGGCGGTCAGCACGCCGAACCTGTCGAAGGCCTCCGACCCGGTCTCCTTCCTGGGCGAGCTGCTTCCGACGTGGATCGCGGTGCCGTACCTCCTGATGGCCCTGATCGGCATGCTGCTGATCAACTCGATGTCGATGTACTCCGCGGGCTTCACCGCGATGACGCTCGGCATCAAGGTCCCGCGCACGTGGGCCGTGTCCATCAACGCCATCATCAGCCTGATCTTCGGCTACCTCCTGATGAACGTGGCCACCAGCTTCATCGGTTCGTTCATCTCCTTCCTGACGCTGCTCGCCGTCGCCTTCTCCGCCTGGATCGGCGTCTTCGGCATCGACATGCTGCGCCGGAAGACGTACGACGGCGAGGCGCTGATGGACACCAAGCGCACCAGCGCCTACTGGTACAAGGCGGGCTTCGCCTGGCAGGCCATGACGGCGTGGGCCATCGCCCTGGTGGCAGGGCTGCTCTTCACGAAGGTCGACTGGTTCAGCGGCCCGCTCGCCACCTCCTGGATCGGCCGCAACGGCCTGGGCTGGCTGGCCACGATCCTCATCGCCGCCGCGCTGTACGCGGTGCTTCCGAGGACCCCGGCCGTCGAGGTCCCCAAGGGCAAGGGTGACGGCGAGAGCGAGCTGGTATCGGCCTGATCCGGAGCAACTGCCGCCGAACCCTGGTCATCTGACATCGCGTCATCTAACGTCCCTCTTCGCCCGCCCACGGTGAAGGGGGACGTTTTCCATGCCCGTCACAGTCGTACGCTTCAACCTCGTCGATCCGGATGCGACACCCTCCTCACTGAGCGAGCGCTACAAGGCCGCCCTGGAGATGGCGACATACGCGGACGACCGGGGCATCTCCACCGTGCAGACCGAGGAACACCACGGCGTCGGCAACAACTGGCTGCCCTCGCCCTTCACTTTCGCCGGCGCGGTCTTCGGCGCGACCCGCCGCATCACGGTCACGGTCTCCGCGATCATCGGCCCGCTGCACGATCCGCTGCGGCTCGCCGAGGACATCGCCGTACTCGATCTGCTCAGCGGCGGCCGTCTGGTGACCGTGGCGGGGATCGGCTACCGGCCCGAGGAGTACGAGGCGTTCGGCGTCGAGTGGAAGCGGCGCGGCAAGCTCCAGGACGAGCTCCTGGAGACCCTGTTGCAGGCGTGGACGGGCGAGCCCTTCGAGTTCCGTGGCCGCACCGCGCGCGTCACCCCGCGTCCGTACACCCAGCCGCACCCGCTGCTCCTGGTCGGCGGCTCCTCACAGGCGGCGGCCCGACGCGCGGCCCGGCTCGGCCTGCCGTTCTTCCCCAGCGCCCATCTGCCGGAGCTTGAGGCGTACTACAACGAACGCCTCGCGGAGTACGGCACCGAGGGCTGGACCATGATGCCCGCAGCCAGGACCGCGCTCCTGCACATCGCCGACGACCCGGACCGCACCTGGGCCGAGCACGGCGAGCACTTCCTGCACGAGGCGCGCACCTACGCCTCCTGGCAGTCCAAGGACATCCGCTCGGCGGTGAAGTCCGCCGCCACCACGGTCGCCGAGCTGCGCGAAGAGGGTGTCTACCGCGTCCTCACGCCCGACGAGTGCGTGGCGCATGTGCAGGGCGGCGCCGACAGTCTCGTACTGCATCCGCTCTCCGGCGGGATGCCGGTCGACGAGGGATGGCGCAGCCTGCACCACTTCTGCGAAAACGTACTGCCCCGGCTCAAGGAATAGGTCCTTGAACCGGGGCAGCTTCCTCAGAGGAGGGGCAGCGGGGATTAGCCCATCTCCTCCAGGGTCTTGCCCTTCGTCTCCTTGACGAACTTCATGACGAAGGGGATGGAGAGCGCCGCGAAGGCTCCGTAGACGATGTACGAGCCGGTCAGGCTCCACTCGGACATGCTCGGGAACGTCTTCGTGATCGCGAAGTTGGCGAGCCACTGGGCGGACGCGGCCACACCGAGTGCGGCGGCGCGGAGTCGGTTCGGGAAGATCTCGCCGAGCAGGACCCAGACCACCACGCCCCAGGAGAGGGCGAAGAAGAGCACGAAGGTGTTGGCGGCGATGATCGCGGTCAGACCCTGAGCGTCCGGTAGCGAGACGTTGTCGCCGGAACCGGTCCGGTACGAGAAGGCCCAGGCCATGGTGAACAGCGCCAGGGCCATGCCGGCGGACCCGATCAGGGCCAGCGGCTTGCGGCCGATCCGGTCGACGAAGACCATCGCGATGACCGTGCCGACGATGTTCACGATCGACGTCTCGAACGAGTACAGGAACGAGCTGCTCGGGTCGTGCCCGATCGACTGCCACAGCTGGTTCGAGTAGTAGAAGATCACGTTGATGCCGACGAGCTGCTGGAACACCGAGAGGCCGATGCCGATCCAGACGATCGGCAGGAAGCCGACCTTGCCGAGCAGGTCCTTGAAGGAGGACTTGTGCTCGCGGCGCATGCCCTCGTGGATCTCGGCGACGCGCGCGTCCAGGTCGATCTTGGTGCCCTCGACCTCAGCGAGGACCTTCTTCGCCTCGGTGTCGCGGCCGACCGAGATGAGGAAGCGCGGCGACTCGGGGATGGCGAAGGAGAGCAGGCCGTAGAGAAGGGCCGGGATGACCATGACGCCGAGCATCAGCTGCCAGGCCTCCAGGCCCATCAGCTTGCCGCGCTGGTCGCCGTCGGCCATGTTCAGGATGCCCCAGTTGACCAGCTGGGAGACGGCGATGCCGATGACGATCGCGGCCTGCTGGAACGAGGCGAGACGGCCTCGGTACGCGGGCGGCGCGACCTCGGCGATGTAGGCCGGGCCGATGACGGAGGCCATGCCGATGCCGATGCCGCCGATGAAGCGCCACATCGTGAGGTCCCAGGCCGCGAAGGGCAGTGCCGAGCCGACGGCGCTCGCCGCGAAGAGGAGGGCGGCGATCTGCATGCAGCGGATACGGCCGATGCGGTCGGCGATGCGTCCGGCCAGTGCGGCGCCCACGGCGCAGCCGAGCAGTGCGGTGGCGATGATCCAGCCGAGCATGTTGGCGTCGACGTCGAATCGGTGCTGGATGGCGACGGTCGCGCCGTTGATCACCGAACTGTCGTAGCCGAACAGGAAGCCACCCATCGCGGCGGCCGCCGTGATGAAGATGACGTGGCCGAGATGGTCCGGGTGGGCCTCTCTGCCGTGGCCGGGCTGCGGCACCTTCGTTGTGCTGGTCACATGGACTCCTCGGGCCACCGGCAGCATCGCCGGGGGTGGGGGTGAGCACTTCAAGTGGCGCACAACTTCACGCCGCCCACCACCTGAAGGTAAAAGCAACGTTGCAGAGACTATGCCTTCAAGTTTCGAAGTCAATACCTGGGTTCGTGTGATTTTCAGGCACCTGTAAGGCGAGCTTCGTTCAAGTCTTGAAGTTATGAAGGTGATGTGAACGGGAGAGTCCGCAGGCGTCGGTGTGAACCGACGAGGGGCTACCGAAGCCGCTGGCTGATCACCTTCGAGACGCCGTCGCCCTGCATGGACACGCCGTACAGCGCGTCGGCGACCTCCATCGTCCGCTTCTGGTGCGTGATCACGATGAGCTGCGAGGCCTCCTGCAGCTCCTCCATGATCCGGATGAGCCGCTGCAGGTTGGTGTCGTCGAGCGCGGCCTCGACCTCGTCCATCACGTAAAAGGGACTCGGCCGCGCCTTGAAGATCGAAACGAGCAGCGCCACGGCGGTCAGCGAGCGCTCACCGCCGGAGAGCAGCGAGAGCCGCTTGACCTTCTTGCCGGGCGGGCGCGCCTCGACGTCGACTCCTGTGGCGAGCATGTTGTCGGGGTCGGTCAGGATCAGCCGTCCCTCGCCGCCCGGGAAGAGCCGCGAGAAGACGCCCTCGAACTCGCGGGCGGTGTCCCGGTAGGCCTCGGTGAAGACCTGCTCGACGCGCTCGTCGACCTCCTTCACCACCTGCAGGAGGTCGGCCCGCGTCTTCTTCAGGTCCTCCAGCTGCTCGCTCAGGAACTTGTGACGCTCCTCAAGCGCGGCGAACTCCTCAAGAGCCAGCGGGTTCACCTTTCCGAGCTGCTGATACGCCCGTTCGGCTGACCTCAGCCTCTTCTCCTGCTCACCGCGGACGTACGGCACGGGCCTGTTGCGCGGGTGCTCGGGGTCATCGGGCAGCTCCTCGCCCTCGGCCGCGGGGGAGGACGGCACGAGCTGGTCGGGGCCGTAGTCGGAGACGAGTCCTGCGGGTTCCACACCGAGTTCCTCCAGTGCCTTGGACTCCAGCTGCTCGATCCGCAGCCGCTTCTCGGCACCGAGTACCTCGCCGCGGTGGACTGAATCCGTCAATGCGTCGAGCTCGGCCTTGAGGTCACGCCCCCGGCCCCGCTCGGTGGCGAGCTCCCGCTCGCGCACCTCCTTGGCGCGCTCGGCGGCGGCACGTTCCTCCTGAGCCCGTACGAGGGAGACCTCGACGTGCGCGAGGAGCTGCCGCGCTCCATGGGCGACGGCCTCGGCGACCGCGGCCTCGTGCCGCATCCGGGCCTTGCGCTGCTCGGCACGCGCGCGTGCCTCGCGTTCGGCGCGCGCGGCCCGGTCCAGCGAGTCGGCGCGTCCCGCGAGCCCCTTGACCCGCTCCTCGTGGGTACGCACCTGGAGCCTGGCCTCCATCTCGGTCTGCCGGGCGTTGGCCCCGTCGGCGGCGAGCCGGTCGCGTACCGAGGTGTCGGGCTCTTCCTCGACCGGAGCCTCCTGCGCGACGGCGAGCCGCTCGGCCAGCTCCTCGGCCTCCTCGACCGCCTTGTCCAGCGCCTCCTGCGCCTTGGCCGCGGCGGCCGCACTGCGCTCGGCCTCACCCGCGGCGCCCCGGGCCTGCCCGGCGAGCGCCCCGAGCTGTTGCGCCACGGCCGATTTCTCCCGGTCGGCGGCGCGCCTGCGCTCCCCCAACTCCTCGAGGAGCGTGGCCGCCTCCTTGCGCCGCTCGCCCGCCACCTGCTGGGCGTGCGCCAACTCATCGCACTGCTCGGCGAGTCGCTCAAGCTCCGCCGCCGCCTCGTCCACGGAGGCCTGCACTTCGAGCAGGCTCGGTGCCCCGGCGGACCCGCCTTGCGCGAAGTGCGCCCCGAGCAGGTCACCTTCGGCGGTGACGGCGGTGAACTCCGGGTGCGCGTAGACGAAGTCCTCGGCGTCCTCAAGGGTACCGACGGCGACCATCCCCCGCAGCAACCGCCGCACCGCGGGCATCAACTCCTCGGGCCCGCGCACCAGTTCGGCCACCAGAGGCGGCCCTTGGGAACCTTCCCGTCGTACGTCACCGGGGCCGGCGTCCGGCGCCCCCGCAAGGAGCAGCGCGGCCCGGCCCGCGTCCTGCTTGCGCAGCAGCCGGATGGCCTCGGCCGCCGATGCCGGGGTGGTCACCGCGATCGCGTCCGCCGCGGCGCCGAGCGCCGCCGCGATCGCGACCTCGTACCCGGGGGCGATCGTCAGCAGCTCGGCCGCAGGACCGAGCAACCCCGCGAGGCGGTCCTTGGCGGCGAGCAACGCGCCCGTGCCGTCCTTGCGGCGCAGGCCGAGCGCCAACGCCTCGTGCCGGGCGGCGACCGCGGCCCGCTTGCGTTCGGCGGCGGTCGCCGCCTCCCGGGCAGCGGTCAGCGCACCCTCCGCCTCCGTGAGGGAACGCTTCGCCTCGTCGTGCCGCTCGCCGAGTTCCGCGTCACCCGCGTCGAGCCCGTCGACCTCCGCCTTCAGCTCCTCGTACTCCTCCTGGGCGGCGACCGCGCGCTCCCCCGCCTCGTCACGTGCCACGGCGAGCCGGTCGATCTCGGCCTGCGCGGAGGCCGCCCGCGAGCGCGCCGCGTTGACCTGGCCGTTCAGCCGGGCGAGCCCTTCACGCCGGTCGGCGATGGCCCGCGCGACGTCCTTGAGGCGCCGCTCCTCGACGGCCAGCTCCCGCTCCAGGTCGCCGCGGTGGCCGATGGTGTCCTCCAGCGCGTGCTCCGCGGCTTCCAGGGCGGCCGCCAGCTCCGCCTCCTGCTCGCGGATCCGCGCCGCCTCGCGCTCCATGTCCTCGGGATCACGGCCGCGCCGCTCCTCCGGAGGCGCGGCGGTGGCGCTCTTGATCCGTGCGTCGGCCAGCGACACCGTGCCGCGCACGCGCTCGGCCAGCTGTGACAGCTCGTACCACGTCTGCTGCGCCCGATGAAGCCGTGGCGTGAGGCGGCGCACCTCGTCCTCCAGATCGGCCTCCCGCTGGAGCGCCTTCTTCAGCTCGGCCTCCGCGGAGTCCTTGCGCCGCTTGAGCTCCGCCTCGTCGGCGACCTCGGTCCGCAACGCGTCCCGCATGCGTACGAGGTCGTCGGCGAGCAGCCGCAGGCGGGCGTCGCGCAGATCGGCCTGGATGACGGCGGCCCTGCGCGCCACGGCGGCCTGCCGGCCCAGCGGCTTGAGCTGGCGGCGCAGCTCGTCGGTCAGGTCCTGGACGCGGGCGAGGTTGGCCTGCATCGCGTCGAGCTTGCGCAGGGCCTTCTCTTTGCGCTTGCGGTGCTTGAGGACGCCCGCGGCCTCCTCGATGAAGGCGCGGCGCCCCATGGGGTCGGCGTGCAGGACGCCGTCGAGCTGGCCCTGGCCGACGATGACGTGCATCTCGCGCCCGATGCCGGAGTCGGAGAGCAGTTCCTGGATGTCCAGGAGGCGGCAGGTGTCGCCGTTGATCTGGTACTCGCTGCCGCCGTTGCGGAACATGATCCGCGTGATGGTGACTTCGGCGTACTCGATGGGCAGCGCGCCGTCGGAGTTGTCGATGGTGAGGGAGACCTCGGCACGGCCGAGCGGCGGGCGCCCGGTGGTGCCGGCGAAGATGACGTCCTCCATCTTGCCGCCGCGCAGCGACTTGGCGCCCTGTTCGCCCATGACCCAGGACAGTGCGTCCACGACATTGGACTTGCCGGAGCCGTTCGGTCCGACGACGCAGGTGATGCCCGGCTCGAACTTCAGCGTCGTGGCCGACGCGAAGGATTTGAAACCGCGCAGTGTCAGGGCCTTGAGGTGCACGCCGCCGGACTCTACCTTCCACCCGTCTTCCACCACCGCCCTTGCAGGGGGGCGCTGCGCGCCGCACCTTCCCTTTCACCGTTTCACCCCGGAAGATGCAGGGCACATCAGGTGTAAAGCAAACAGGCCGGCGGCGGCAAGAAAGGAGGGACGCCGAAGCGTCCCTTGCATATCTGGACAAGCGGCTGACACGGGCAGCCCGACCACGTGCGTTGACAGGCGGCACACAGACACACAGACCGAAGAGAGCGTGACGCGACCAAGCGTTACGCACGGTCGTGCGAGGGTGAGCGCCTTACTGAAGGTGGTGGTCAGGTGAGCGCAGGCTCCGCCTGGGGTACGTCGATGCTCTCCAGGAGCGATTCGTGAGAAGCGGCAGCCGCGAGCGCGTCGTTCTCGGCCTGGATCTTCACGAGCTCAGATTCCAGGTCCTGGACGCGTTGCTGGAGCCGTCGCATCTCGGCGAGAAGTCGCGGGTCGGAACCGCCGACGTAACCGAGAAGCGCCTTTGCCATGATGGATGGTCCTCCACAATGAGTGACCGACCGAAGCGGTGTGGGTCGTGAGGGAATCGCACCCGCGGTGCTTGGCACTCGTTGTTCGTGCTGGGTCTTACGGGCCGTTCTCACATGCCAAACAGCTAAGGTGCGCGGGGCTTTCAGAGTCTCACCAAAAAGTTTGACGGTCAACACGATCACGCCCCGTATTGGCGGGCAACCCGGGGGCCTGCGGCCGTGGAAACGGCGGCGCTGCCTCTGCTGCGGGGCCCTGAGGGCGTGTCGATCATCCTTCACCCGGGAGCCTGCCACGGCGGGGCGTTCTTGGCAACCACCAGGTGTTTTCTGCCCCGGGCAGTTGCCACGACCACACGGGAGCGGGTCCGCCCGACAGCTCTCCGTCAGCGAATCGCGAACGTGTCGTAGATGCCGCGCGGCGTGTCCCAGATCTCAGTGACACCGTCGACGCGGCCGGGAGTGTCGCCCTCACGCAGCCAGTCGAGCAGCCCCTGGGCGCCCTCGCGGGGTCCTTCGGCGACGACTTGCACACGGCCGTCCTCCAGATTGAGAGCAAAACCACTCAGGCCCCCGATCTCCAGAGCCTTGGCCCGCGTGAACCAGCGGAAACCCACGCCTTGTACCTGGCCACGCACCCAGGCCGTGACTCTGACTTCTTCGTTCATGGGTGCACGCTAACCGGCCAATTGCTCTCGGAGCACTTCGTCCCCATGCGCCATCGCGTACAGTCCCGACTCGATGAGCCTCACCCGTATGGGTGAGCCACGTTGACCGCTGAGGACGAGGAAGGCCAGGAGATGGGACGCCACCGACGCTCCGGCGCAGGGGCAGCCGCCACCGGCCGCGCCACCGGGGTCTCCGACACGTACGCGGGCGGGCACGCCGGCGTCCCGGAGTCCCGCCCCGCCACCGTGTCACACCGTCGCAGGGGCCGTGCCGCACCGGTGCGCACCGGCCTGCTCGGGGTCTCGGCAGCCGTGGCGATGGGTGCCGTGGCGGTCGCGTCCGGCCTGATCCCGGGCGCCGACAACTACTCCCTGGGCGGCGGTGGCGAATCGAACAAGGTGCGCGCCGCCACGACCCCGAGCGAGGTGACGCCCCAGGGTGGCGACACCGGCACCGTCGAGCGCGAGTCGGCCCCGCCGAGCCGCGGCTCCGGCCGCCCGGACGCCCCGGCCCCCTCCCCCTCGCAGTCCACGGAGAAGCCCTCGGCCGAGCCGTCGAAGAAGCCGTCGTCCAAGGCGCCCGCGCCCCAGGCCGACGACCGGGCCGACGACCGGGTCGACGAGAAGAAGACGACGCCCCCGAGCCCCTCGCGCACCCCTGCCGAGAAGCCGAAGGCCCCGCCGGCCACCGGCTCGAAGTCGCCGTCCGCCGAGAGCGTCGCCGAGGCGGATGTCCTCACCCTGGTCAACCAGGAGCGGGCCAAGGTGGGCTGCTCCCCCGTGCGCGGTGACGCCGCGCTGGCCTCGCTCGCCGGGAACTTCAGCGCCGACATGGCCGAGCGTGACTTCTTCGACCACACCGACCCGGACGGCGCGACCCCGTGGGACCGCGCCGACAAGGCCGGGATCTCGGACCTCGGCGGCGAGAACATCGCCCGGGGCCAGGCCAACGCCCAGTCCGTGATGGACGCCTGGATGAACAGCCCCGGCCACCGGGCCAACATCCTCAACTGCGACTACAAGACCCTGGGCGTCGGCGCGCACTTCGCGCCGGGCGGCCCGTGGTGGACGCAGGACTTCGGCTTCTAAGCTGCACTAACTCTCGGTTAGCGCCACCTGTGAGGTGGCGCTGCGCCGGAGTATGCTGGCCGTATGGACTCCACCGCTCAGGCCGACGACGCCCAGGACATGGCGTACGACGTGTTCTCCAGGCAGTGCCCCTCGCGCGGCACCCTGGAGCACGTCACCGGACGCTGGGGCGCCCTCACCCTGGGCGCGCTGCACGACGGTACGTTCCGTTTCAACGAACTGCGCCGCCGGGTCGACGGTGTGAGCGAGAAGATGCTGTCCCAGACGCTGCACGCGCTGGAACGCGACGGCCTGGTCCACCGCGACGCCCAGCCCACCAACCCGCCGCGCGTGGACTATCGGCTCACCCCGCTGGGACGGGAGATCACCGACCGTCTGATGGGCCTCATCCACTTCGTCGAGGGCAGGATGGACGGCGTACTCGAAGCGCGCGAGCGCTACGACAACCGGGCGACCGGCGGCCGCTGACAGCGCGGGCAGAAGTAGCTGGAGCGGTTCATCCAGGGACGCCTGCGCATCGCGGTACCGCAGCGACGGCACGGCTCGTCCTCACGTCCGTAGGCGTCGAGCGACCGCTCGAAGTACCCGGACTCGCCGTTCACGTTCACGTACAGGCTGTCGAAGCTCGTGCCGCCGACGGCAAGGGCGGCATTCATCACGTCCCTCACGTGGCCCAGGAGTTGAGCCGTGCGCGGACGCGTGAACGTGGCGGTGGGGCGTTCGTAGTGCAGCTTCGCCCGCCAAAGCGCCTCATCCGCGTAGATGTTGCCGACGCCGCTGATCAATGACTGGTCGAGCAGGGCGCGTTTGATCGTCGTACGACGGCGGCGCAGCGCGGTGTGGAAGGCCGCGTCGTCGAACTCCTCGTCCAGCGGGTCGCGTGCGATGTGCGCGATGACGTCCGGCAGTCCGTCCGGGGTGTTCGCGTGCAGCGAGAGTCCGCCGAAGGTCCGCTGGTCGACGAAGCGGAGCTCGGTGCCGAGCGCGTCGGCGAACCGCACGCGGATCCTCAAGTGCTTCTCGTCGGGCGCCTCTTGGGGCTGCACGAGCAGCTGTCCGCTCATGCCGAGGTGCGCGAGGATCGAGGTGCCGCTGTCCTCGACGGGCAGCCAGAGATACTTCCCGCGCCGCATCGCCGTACCGACCCGGTGGCCCTTGAGGCGGAGCCCGAAATCGTCGCCACCCGCGAGATGGCGCCGCACGGCGCGCGGGTGCAGCACCTCTACATCGGCGACGACGCGATGAGCCACCCACCGCTCAAGACCACGCCGGACGACTTCGACCTCGGGCAGCTCGGGCACGGGGATTCACTCCGGGGTAAACGGGTGGGTGGGCTGGAAAAATGCCGCGAAGCGGCGAAATGGCTGGTGCCGGCCGCCCGACAGGGCGACCGGCACCAGACAGTAAAGCGACACTCAGACCGACGGGGCTTCGGCGCCCCCGTCGACCTGCGCGGTAACGGTAGCGGCAGGGGGTGCCGCGGCGGCGATTTCCGCCGCCTTGATCCGCTCATCCGCGGCGGCACGAATCTCGCGCCACGCGGACTCCGCGGCCTGCTGCTCCGCTTCCTTCTTGCTGCGGCCGGTGCCGGTGCCGTACGAGACGCCTCCGACGCGGGCGGCAGCAGTAAAGGTCTTCTCGTGGTCGGGGCCGCTCTCCGTGACGAGGTACTCGGGAACGCCGAGGCTCTCGGTCGCGGTGAGCTCCTGGAGGCTGGTTTTCCAGTCCAGGCCCGCGCCCAGGTTCGAGGACTTCTCGATCAACGGGTCGAAGAGCCGGTGCACCAGCTCGCCCGCCGCGTCCAGACCCTGGTCCAGATAGACCGCGCCGATCACCGCTTCAAGGGTGTCGGCGAGGATGGATGCCTTGTCCCGGCCACCCGTACCCTCTTCGCCCCGGCCGAGCCGGATGAAGGAGCCGAGGTCGAGGCCACGACTGACCTCCGCCAACGCACGCGAATTGACCACCGCGGCCCGCAACTTGGCCAGCTGGCCTTCGGGCAGGTCGGGGTGGGTGCGATAGAGCGTGTCCGTGACGACGAGACCGAGCACCGAGTCCCCGAGGAACTCGAGCCGCTCATTCGTCGGCAGACCGCCGTTCTCGTACGCGTACGAACGGTGGGTCAGTGCACGCACCAGAAGGGCGGACTCGAGTTTGTACCCGAGCCGCCCTTCCAAAAGCGTGTGGGACGAGGCCGTGTTTTCCGCCTGCTTCTTGGCGTTTTCCGCCTTGGCGTCATCCGCCGTTTTGTGGCTAGACACGGTGCCTCTCACCAGCCGCTCAGACCTCGAGGACCTGGCGCTTGTTGTACGTGCCGCAGCTCGGGCACGCGATGTGCTGCAGCTTCGGCTCCTGGCAACGCTCACACGAAACCAGAGTGGGGACCGCAGCCTTCCACTGCGACCGGCGGTGGCGCGTGTTGCTGCGCGACATCTTCCGCTTCGGAACAGCCACGGCTACTTCTCCTGCTTCTCGTCGACGCCGGCTTCGGCGCCGCTCACGTCGTCCTTCTCGCCGTCCTGGATGGTCCCGGCGAGTTCCTGCAGTGCCGCCCAACGAATGTCGACGGCGTCATGGTGGTGCTCCGGGTCGTCCGCGAGCCGTGCTCCACACTGGGAACACAGGCCCGGACAGTCGTCCCGGCACACCGGCTGCATCGGCAGTGCGAGCACTACCGCGTCACGCAGCACGGGCTCGAGGTCGAACAAGCCGTCCTCGAGATAGAGCCTGTCCTCGTCGTCCTCGGCGTCGTCGGCCGGTTCCGCGGTGCGGCCCCGGTCGTCGGCGTCAGGGTACGAGAACATCTCCTGGAAGTCCGCTTCCACCTCAAGCTTCAGCGGCTCCAGACACCTTACGCACTCCCCCTCGGCCGACGCACGGGCGGTGCCTGTGACAAGCACCCCTTCCATGACCGACTCAAGACGGATCTCCAGCTCGACCGGTGCGCCTTCCGGCACCCCGATGACCCCTTCGATGCCGAAGACCGGCGAACCGGGGGCCTCGACGGAACGGGTCAGCCGCTGCAGCGCACCGGGACGCCGACCCAGCTCGTGCGTGTCGAACACGAGTGGGTTTCGGTGGTCAAGGCGAGCACTCAGGGCTTTTCCTGCTTTCGATCCTGGAAGTTCAAGGAGGGCCGCCCCCGTCATGAGCTTCGCTTAGCTTCGCTCATTGGCCGGGCAGCCTGGATCGCGGACGTACGCGCGACCGAAGAGCCAGGATACTGGACCTTTCGCTCTCGGCCCAATCCGGTCCCGGGCGGACCTCGGGCCGGGCGCTAGCGGCCCTGTTCGTACTGGCGCAGCTGCTCCGCCGTGATCATGCCGGTGTCGAAGAGACTGGTCTCGTCGAGCACTGCGGGGGCCTGGCGATGCTCCTGCTGCTCCGCGTACCCCTGCTGCTGGGCTTGGTCATACCCCTGCTGCTGGGCCTGGTCGTACCCCTGCTGCTGGTAGCCGTACGGATCCTGCTGTTGATAGCCGTACGGATCCTGCTGGGCGTACTGCTGCTGGTAGCCGTACTGGTCCTGCTGTTGGTACGCGTACGGGTCCGGCTCCTGCTGGGGCGGGGCGTACGGCTGCTGTGCGGGGATCTGCGGGGGCGCCTGGGGAGGCTCCGGGGCCGCGGGGGCCGCCGGGGCAGCCGCCGCGGGCGCCGTGGGGTCGGTGAGGCCGGCGAGGTACTCGGCGTCCGTGGTGTGCGCCTGGGAGGCGAGGCCCTCCGATAGGCCCGCGAGATCGTCGGCGGGCGCACGGCCGTGCAGG
Organism: Streptomyces sp. NPDC050147; assembly: GCF_040660195.1. Classification (NCBI taxonomy): domain Bacteria; kingdom Bacillati; phylum Actinomycetota; class Actinomycetes; order Kitasatosporales; family Streptomycetaceae; genus Streptomyces; species Streptomyces sp. NPDC050147. Next base: position 142,149 of record NZ_JBFALJ010000011.1, read on the forward strand.
GTCTGACGGCCGCGGCCGACCGCCTCCAGGGTCTTGGCGAGGACCGCCTCGAAGGCGCCGAGCTTGGCGTCGACGTACGCGTCCGCGTCCCGGCGCAGCGTCTCGGGGTCGTGGCTGCGCTGCGGGGCGTCCTCGTCCTCGTAGCCCTGCTCGTCGAGGCCGGGGCCGGTGCCGAGGAGCTTCTCGCGGCCGCGGCCGACGGAGCCGAGCGTCTTGGTGAGGACGACCTCGAAGTTGGCCAGCTTGCTGTCCACGTAGTCGTCGGCCTCGGCGCGGACCTCTTCGGCGGTCTGCCTGGCCTCGGCGAGGATGCGTTCGGCCTCACCCTGGGAGCGGCGGGCGACCTCCGTGTCGGAGATCAGCGAACCGCGCTCGGCGTGCGCGGTCTCGATGATGCGGTCCGCCTCCTGGCGGGCCTGCTCCACGAGCTGCTCGCGGCCGCCGATGAGCTCCTGGGCCTGGGCGAGGGAGCCGGGCAGCGCCTGGCGCACCTCTTCGAGCATCGACAGCAGATCGGCACGGTTGACCACGCACGAGGCGGACATAGGCATGGACCGGGCACTGCCGACCGCGTCGACGATCTCGTCGATCTTCTTCTGCACGTCCACCGTGTGCTCGCCACTCTCTACAGCTGGTTGGAGACGGACGGCACGACTGTAAGGCCAGTCGGCGGCCGTCCGACACCGGGTGACGGACTGTCAGTGCGTCACTTCTTGCCGAGGCGATCGGTGAGCGCCTCGTGGACCACCGGCGGCAGCAGGTGGGCGACGTCACCGCCCCAGGCCGCGACCTCCTTGACCAGCGAGGAGGACAGGAAGCTGTAGGTGGGGTTGGTGGGGACGAAGAGGGTCTCGACGCCCGACAGGCCGTTGTTCATCTGGGCCATCTGGAGCTCGTAGTCGAAATCGCTGACCGCGCGCAGACCCTTGACGATGGCCGGGATGTCGCGCTGCTTGCAGAAGTCGACGAGCAGGCCGTGGAAGGACTCGACCTCCACGTTCCCGAAGTCGGCGGTCACCTCGCGGATCAGCTCGATCCGCTCGTCGACGGTGAACAGGCCCTTCTTCGACTGGTTGATCATCACCGCGACATGCACCACGTCGTACAGCCGGGAGGCGCGGGCGATGATGTCGAGGTGTCCATTGGTGATGGGGTCGAATGACCCCGGACAGACGGCGCGGCGCAACTGAAGTCCCTCGCTCTCCGGTCCGGTCATGGCGCGATCACTGGGTCGTCGCACGTAGAGGCGGCGCGACCGTACCAAAACGTGCCTTCGCCGTAGCGACGGGACCTCAGTGCTTCAAAGCCGTCGGGCCAGCCGAATTCTCCGCCTCTGGTACTGCGTTCAACGGTGACGAGCGCATCGTCCGTGAGCCAGCCCCCCGCGCGGAGTGTGAGCAGTATCTCGCGAAGATCGTCGTCGGTGACGACGTACGGAGGGTCGAGGAAGACCAGGTCGTACGGGGCCGTCGGGGCGCCGCCCTGGATGATCTGGGCTGCTTTGCCCGCCCTGACCTCGGCGCCGGGAAGGCCGATCGCCTTCACGTTCTCCCTGATGGTGCGCACCGCGCGGGCTTCGGTCTCGACGAGCAGGGCGTGGCCCGCGCCGCGCGAGAGCGCTTCGAGGCCGATGGCCCCTGATCCGGCGTACAGGTCGAGGACGCGCGCTCCGTCCAGCGTGCCCTGCAGGGCCTGCCAGGTGGAGAACAGGCCCTCGCGTGCGCGGTCGGTCGTGGGCCGTGTGCCGTTTCCTGGCGGGACGGCGAGGCGACGTCCGCCGGCCACACCGGCGATCACGCGGGTCATCTGAGTCCTTGTCGGTGAACGAAAAGTGCGGGGAGATCCGCCCTCAGTCTCTCAGCCTCTGTGCCGCTCCTGCCTGTCAGGCCTTGTGACCCCTGCTCACCCCTTGTCGAGGTACTGCTCGCGCTCGTCGTCCAGGAGGGCGTCCAGGGCGGTGCGCAGCTCGGGCAGATGCTCCAGCTCCGGGTCGTTCGAGACCACCGCCACGGCCTCCTCGCGGGCCTCGGCGATGATCTCCTCGTCCTCGATGACCGCGAGCATGCGCAGGCTGGAGCGGACACCGGACTGTGCCTGGCCCAGTACGTCGCCCTCGCGGCGCTGCTCCAGGTCGATCCGGGAGAGCTCGAAACCGTCGAGCGTGGCGGCCACCGCCGCCAGGCGGGCGCGGGCGGGGCTCGCCTCGGGCATGTCGGTGACCAGGAGGCAGAGGCCGGGGGCCGAGCCGCGGCCGACGCGGCCGCGCAGCTGGTGCAGCTGCGAGACGCCGAAGCGGTCCGCGTCCATGATCACCATGGCGGTGGCGTTCGGGACGTTCACCCCGACCTCGATGACCGTCGTCGCGACCAGGACCTGGGTCTCGCCCGCGGCGAAGCGGCGCATCACCGCGTCCTTGTCGTCGGGCTGCATGCGGCCGTGCAGGACCTCCACCTTGAGGCCGCTCAGCGGGCCGCTGGAGAGCTGCTCGGCGACCTCGATGACGGCGAGCGGGGGCCGCTTGTCGGCGGTGGCTTCCTCCTCGGCCTTCTTCTTGGCCTTCTTCGGGTCGGCGGCTTCGTCGACGTCGTCGCCGATCCGGGGACAGACCACGTACGACTGGTGGCCGTTCTCGACCTCCTCGCGCACGCGCTCCCACGCGCGCGCCAGGAAGTGGGGCTTGTCCTCGGCCGGGACGACATGGCTGGCGATCGGCGAACGGCCCGCGGGGAGCTGGTCGAGGACCGAGGTCTCCAGGTCGCCGAAGACGGTCATCGCGACCGTGCGCGGGATGGGCGTGGCCGTCATGACGAGGAGGTGCGGGGGCTGCTTGCCCTTGCCGCGCAGGGCGTCGCGCTGCTCGACCCCGAAGCGGTGCTGTTCGTCGACGACGACCAGGCCCAGGTCGTGGAACTGGACCTTGTCCTCGATCAGCGCGTGGGTGCCGATGACGATCCCGGCCTCGCCGGTGACCAGGTCGAGCAGGGCCTGGCGGCGGGCCGCCGTGCCCATGGAGCCGGTGAGCAGCGTGACCTTGGTGCCCTGGTCCGAGCCGCCGAGCATGCCGCCCTCGGCGAGCTCGCCCATCATCTCGGTGATCGAGCGGTGGTGCTGCTGGGCGAGGACTTCGGTGGGCGCGAGCATCGCGGCCTGCCCGCCCGCGTCGACGACGGCGAGCATGGCGCGCAAAGCCACCATCGTCTTACCGGAACCGACCTCACCCTGGAGGAGGCGGTGCATCGGGTGTTCGGTCGCCAGGTCGTCGAAGATCTCCTTGGAGACCTTCTCCTGGCCCTCGGTGAGTGTGAAGGGCAGCTTCGCGTCGAAGGCGTCGAGGAGGCCGCCATCGCGGGGGCGGCGGGGGGTCGCGGGGAGTTGCGCGTCCGCGTGCCTCCGGCGGGCCAGGGCGACCTGGAGGACGAAGGCCTCGTCCCACTTCAGGCGGTCGCGGGCGGAGGCGATGTCCGCCTTCGTGTGCGGGCGGTGGATCTTCAGGAGCGCTTCGGGGAGCGGGATCAGCTCCCGTCCCTCACGCAGGCTCGGCGGCAGCGGGTCGACGGCTTCCTGGGCGCTCGGCAGGACCGCGTCGACGGACTTGGCGATCTTCCAGGACTCCAGCTTGGCGGTGGCCGGATAGATCGGGATGAGGGCGCCGGCCCAGGAGTCGACCGCCTCGTCGGCGTTGTCCGGGTCGCCCTTCAGGAGTTCGTACGCCGGGTGGGCGAGCTGCATCTTGCGGTTGAAGACCGATGCCTTGCCCGCGAACATCGCGCGTGTGCCCGGCAGCAGGTCCTTGTGCGGCTTGTGGATGCCCCGGCCGAAGAAGACCAGCTGGAGCTGGCCGCTGCCGTCGGTGATCGTCACTTCGAGGCGCTGGCCCCTGCCGCCGTTGAACGTCAGGATGCGCGCCGTCGCGACCTGGGCGACCACCGTGACGTGCTCGTCCAGCGGGAGGTCGGCGAGGCGGGTGAGCTCGCCCCGCTCCGCGTACCTCCGCGGGTAGTGGTGCAGCAGGTCACCGACGGTGTGCAGGTCCAGGTGCTCGGCCATCACCTTCGCGGTGGCGGGACCGACCACTTTCTTCAGGGGTTCTTCGAGCGCGGGCACGAGATCCATTGCACACCACGCCACTGACAATTCGGCGTACGTCCCCGAAATCCGCAGGTGAGGGACGTCGCATGCGGGGTCACTCCACGCCGATCAGCAGCAGGGCCGACTGGCGTCCGCCGCGGTAGACCACCGTGTCGACCGCCAGATGGGCCTCGCGCACATGTTTCTCGAGGTTGTCGCCGAGGCTGTCCGGCACGTCGTCGCCGAGCACCAGCGTGACCATCTCGCCGCCCGCGGCCAGCATCCGGTCGAGTACGGACCGTGCGGTGCGCGTGGTGTCGTCGCCGATCAGCGCGACATCGCCGTCGATCAGGCCGAGGACGTCCCCGGCCTGGCAGATGCCCGCCATGGTCCAGGACTGCCGCTCGGCGACGGCAAGTTCGGCGTACCGCGTCGCGCCGGCCGCCGAGGTCATCGCGACGACGTCCTCGTCGAAGCGGCGGTCCGGTTCGTGCACGGCGAGCGCCGCGATGCCCTGGACCGCGGACCGGGTCGGGATCAGCGCGACCCGCACCCCTTCGGTGCGGGCCTGCTCGGCCGCGGCCGCGGCGGTGTGGCGCAGCTCGGCGTCGTTCGGCAGGAGAACGACCTCGCGCGCGTGGGCCCGCCGGATCGCTTCGACGAGTTCGCCGCTGGCGGGCGGCTCCCCGGGGCGGGTGGGCACGGTGGTCGCGCCGGCATCGGCGTAGAGCCCGGCGAGCCCCTCCCCCGGCACGACGGCGACGATCCCGCGCTGCACCCGCTCACGAGGCGGCTGTGCGGCGCCCGCGGTGTGCGCGTCGCCCACCCCGAAGTGGGTGATGCGGATGCGGTGGGGCCGCCCTGCCTCGACGCCCGCCTCGACGGCCGCACCCGCGTCGTCCACATGGACGTGGACGTTCCACAGGCCGTCACCGCCGACGACGACGAGCGAGTCCCCGAGCCCGTCAAGGCGCGTCCGCAGCCGGGCCACCGCCGTGTCGTCGGCCTCCAGGAGGTAGATCACCTCGAAGGCGGGGGCCGCCGCGTCGGCGAGGGCGTCCTGGCACTCGATGGTGCCGACGGCGTCCTGCTGGGCCTCCACGCGCGCGTGGCCGCCCGCCCCGGTATTCCTCGGCGACGAGGGCGCCCGGTCCAGCGTCCCGCCCGACAGGGCCCCCACGAGCGCCCCGAGCACCGCCACGAGCCCGCGCCCCCCGGCGTCCACCACCCCCGCACGCCCGAGCACCGCGAGCTGATCCGGTGTCGCGTCCAGCGCCCGGCAGGCGCCGTCGTACGCGGCCCGCGCCACCGCCCCGCAGTCGCCTTCACAGCCGGAGGCGGAGTCAGCGGCGGCGGCTGCCACCGTCAGGACCGTGCCCTCGACGGGGCGGGCCACCGCTTGGTAGGCCGACTCGGCGGCCCGGCGCAGCGCGAGCGCAAGAGCACGGCCGTCGGCCTGATCAGCGTCGCGGTCGGCGCCCAGGACCTGCGCCATTCCCCGCAGCAGCTGCGACAGGATCGTGCCCGAGTTCCCGCGAGCCCCGATGAGCGCTCCGTGCGCCATCGCGCGCGCGGCCTCGGCCAGTGTGGGACGGGCCGGCTCCAGGCCCGTGAAGGCGGCGTCGACCGCCTGGGACGCCGATTCCACGGTCAGATAGAGGTTGGTTCCGGTGTCCCCGTCCGCGACCGGATAGACGTTGATCGCGTCGATCTCCTCGCGGGCCCTTCCCAGGGCGTCCAGAGCGAGGCCGCACCAGGCGCGCACCGCGACGGCGTCGAGGTTCTGCGGCACCTGCTCGCCTCCTAAAGGCATCCGGAATGGACGCAGCGTAGACCGGGAAGGGCGGAGGCCCGGGGCGGGGTCGGGGCGGGGTCGGGGCGAGACATGGTAGTTTCGTTCTACCGAAGCAGTCGTTGTATGCTGCTCCGGTTGCCCGATACCCATCGGGACATTCCTCCTGGCAACGCCACCCACGATCATTGCACTGATCCCGGCATGCCGGGATTAACCGTAAGTGCATCTGAAGTCTTGGAGTGACCCGTGGCTGCCAACTGCGACGTCTGCGGCAAGGGGCCGAGCTTCGGCAACAACATCTCGCACTCTCACCGCCGTACGTCCCGTCGCTGGAACCCGAACATCCAGCGCGTTCGTGCCGTGGTCAGCGGGACGCCGAAGCGGCTCAACGCCTGCACCTCGTGCATCAAGGCCGGCAAGGTCTCGCGCTGACGCTTAGCGCGGCCACCTAGCTGGTTGCTGAAAGAGCCGGTCCCCCTCGGGGGACCGGCTCTTTCGTGTGCCGCACAGGTGACGCGCAGGTGACGCGCAGCACATCTGACGCGGCGCACAGGTACGCATACCTGCCAGTACTTACTCCAGTACTTACTGGCCTGCGCACCTGCCAGTACTTACTGCCCCCTGAACCGCCACCCGTGATCCACGGGCCCGATCCCGCCGCCGAGTGCGAACCCGGCCGCGATCGCCCCGGTCACGTACTCCTTCGCCGCCGCGACGGCCTCCGGCACCGGCAGGCCCTTGGCCAGGTGTGAGGCGATGGCGCTCGCGAGGGTGCAGCCCGTGCCGTGCGTGTGGCGGTTGTCGTGGCGGGGCGCGCGCAACCAGTGCTCCTCGGAGCCGTCGGTGAGCAGATCCACCGCGTCCCCCCGAAGGTGACCGCCCTTGATGAGCGCCCATCGCGGGCCGTACGCGAGGAGGGCGGCCGCGGCCCGCCGCATCCCGTCCTCCGACTCGACGTGGACGCCCGTGAGCTGTGCGACCTCGTCGAGGTTCGGGGTCGCCACGGTGGCGACGGGCAGCAGCTTCGTACGCACGGATTCGAGCGCCGAGGCGGCCAGGAGCGAGTCGCCGTGCTTGGAGACGCCCACCGGGTCGACGACCGAGGGGGCGTCCGTGCCCGCGATCAACTCGGCCACCTCTTCGACCAGTTCCGCCGACGCCAGCATGCCGGTCTTCACGGCCTGTACGCCGATGTCGTCGACGACGCTGCGGTACTGCGCGCGCACCGCCTGCACCGGCAGCTCCCAAGCGCCTTGCACGCCCAGGGAGTTCTGCGCGGTGACGGCGGTGATGACGCTCATGCCGTGGGTACCGAGCGCCAGCATCGTCTTCAGGTCGGCCTGGATGCCCGCGCCGCCGCCGGAGTCGGAGCCCGCGACGGTCAGGACGCGGGGCGGTGCGGCACTCACTCCATGTCCCCGTTGTCCCCGAAGTGGTCCCAGCCCTTGCTGGTCCAGGGCGCACCGTCCACCGTCACCTGGGGCAGGGCCGAGGGGTTGAGGACCTCGCCGATGACCTTCCAGCGGGCGGGCAGCTTCACGTCCGGGGGGAACGTCGCCACGATCGCGTGGTCCTCGCCGCCGTTGAGGACCCACTGCAGCGGGTCGACGCCGACGGCCTGGCCGATGTCGTTCATCTGGGAGGGCACGTCGACGTCTCCGGAGCGGATGTCGATGCGTACCTTGCTCGACTCGGCGATGTGGCCGAGGTCGGCGATGAGCCCGTCGCTCACGTCCGTCATCGAGGTGGCGCCGAGACCGGCGGCCGCGGGGCCCGCGTGATACGGCGGTTCGGGCCTGCGGTGGGCCTCCACAAAGGCGCGGGGCGAGCGGAAACCGCGCGAGAGCACCGCGTGCCCGGCGGCGGACCAGCCCAACCAGCCGGTGACGGCGACGACATCGCCGGGCTGAGCACCCGCACGGGTGACGGGCTCGTGGTTGCGCAGATCGCCCAGCGCGGTGATCGCGACGGTGATCGTGTCGCCCCGTACGACGTCTCCGCCCACGACCGCGGCTCCCGCGACCTGGCATTCGTCCCGCAGGCCGTCCATGAGCTCGGTGGGCCAGCTTGCGGGGAGTTCGGCGGGCACGACGAGGCCCAGCAGGAGCGCGGTCGGTACGGCGCCCATGGCGGCGATGTCCGCGAGGTTCTGCGCGGCGGCCTTGCGGCCCACGTCGTAGGCGGTCGACCAGTCGCGGCGGAAGTGCCGCCCCTCCAGGAGGATGTCGGTGCTCGCCACGACCCTGCGGTCGGGGGCCGACACGACGGCGGCGTCATCGCCCGGGCCGAGCCTGACGGCCGGGGTGGAGGTGAGCCGGGAGGTGAGTTCCCTGATGAGCCCGAACTCCCCCAACTCGCCGACGGTTCCCTTCACCGGGACTCACCATGCCCTTTCACGCTGCTCGGCTTGCGGTCGCGAGCCGTCACTGTCATAGGTACGGTCGATATGACCGTCAACTTCTGTTGCCCGTCCACCGCGATGTGCGCGCCACAGGTCCCCCGGGTCTCCCCGCGAGAAGCGGCGACGCGGTACCGTGGCGTCCCTTCTCCCCACATGATCCTCGTGGCCGCCCTGGAGGTTCCGTGGTACAGGCGTACATCCTGATCCAGACCGAGGTCGGCAAAGCGTCGACCGTCGCCGAGCTGATCGGCAAGATCCCAGGAGTGATCCAGGCCGAGGACGTGACCGGACCCTACGATGTCATCGTGCGCGCCCAGGCGGACACGGTCGACGCACTCGGCCGCATGGTGGTCGCCAAAGTCCAGCAAGTGGACGGCATCACCCGGACCCTGACCTGCCCCGTCGTGCACCTGTAGCCCCCGTCTACCCTTGGCCGGTGAAGATTTCCCGTCGCCGGCGTCGCTGCCTCGTCTCTGCTCCCGCCCTCGCACTGCTGATCGCGTCCGCGGGCTGCTCCTCAGCAGACGAAGCGGCGAAGGCTGCGGTTCCCAGCCCGGACAGCAAGGTCACCGAACTGTGCCGGAACCTGGACGAGCGGCTGCCGAAGAAGGTGGACGGTCTTGAGCGCGCTGATCCCGAGCCGAAGTCGGAGCTGACCGCCGGGTGGGGAGACCCGGCGATCATACTGCGCTGCGGTGTCGCCAGACCGACCAAGATGAACGACCCCGAGGCGGACGGCGTGACGGTGGACGGCGTCAACTGGCTGCTCGACGAGCAGGACGACGGGTCGTTCCGCTTCACCTCCACGCTGCGCAAGGCGTACGTGGAGATCACGCTGCCCAAGGAGCGTGTGGGGGACGGCGTGAGCCCGCTCACGGACTTCGCCGCCCCCGTCAAGAAGACCATCCCCAAGGGGATCGCCTAGAGCCCTCGCGACGCAGTGCCTTCTGACGCAGTGCCTTCTACGGAGGGTGCTAGCGCAGGCCCGTCGAGCGGTTGAGGGCCGCCTGGACGAGACGGTCCACCAGCTCGGGATAGCTGACGCCGCTCGCCTCCCACATCTGCGGGTACATCGAGATGGGCGTGAAGCCCGGCATCGTGTTGATCTCGTTGATCACGAACCCGTCCTCGGTGAGGAAGAAGTCCGCGCGCACCAGGCCCTCGCAGGACGTGGCCTCGAAGGCGTCGACCGCCAGCCGCTGGATCTCGGCGGTCTGCTCGGGCGTCAGCGGGGCGGGCACGATCCCGGGCGTCGAGTCGATGTACTTCGCCTCGAAGTCGTAGTAGTCGTGCGACTGCACCGGCGGGATCTCGGCGGGCACGCTCGCGCGCGGCCCGTCCTCGAACTCCAGGACACCGCACTCGATCTCACGGCCGCGCAGGAGCGACTCGACGAGGATCTTGGGGTCGTGGCGACGGGCCTCCTCGATCGCCTCGTCGAGGCCCTCGAAGGACTCGACCTTCGTGATGCCCATCGAAGAGCCCCCGCGCGCGGGCTTGATGAACAGCGGCCAGCCATGGTCGCCGGCGAACTCCGCGATCTTCTTGCGGGCGCCCTCCTGGTCGCGGTCCCACTCGCGCGGGCGGATCACCAGGTACGGGCCGACGGGCAGCCCGAAGGAGGTGAACACCCGCTTCATGTACTCCTTGTCCTGGCCGACGGCCGAGGCGAGCACTCCGGCGCCCACGTACGGCACTCCGGAGAGCTCCAGGAGTCCCTGGAGGGTGCCGTCCTCGCCGTAGGGGCCGTGCAGCATCGGGAAGACGACGTCGACCTCACCGAGCGCCTTGGGCACGGAGCCGGGCTCGCTGTAGACGACCTCGCGGTTGTTGGGGTCCAGGGGCATCACCACGCTCCCGTCGGCGGACTCGGCCAGCTCGGCGACGTTGGGCACCTGACGGTCGGTGATCGCCATGCGCTCGGGATCGTCGGCGGTCAGGGCCCAGCGGCCGTCCGTCGTGATGCCGATGGGCAGGACGTCGTACTTGGTGCGGTCGATGGCACGCAGCACGGCGCCCGCGGTGACGACCGAGATGCCGTGCTCCGAGCTGCGGCCGCCGAACACGACGGCCACACGCGGCTTGCGGAGCGGCAGCTCAGAGCTCTGCTCGGGGCGCGGCTCGGGGCTCTGGGGGAGGTTCTCGCTGCTCATATCGGCTTGAGGGTACCCGCTGGCCCCGGGGAGAGTCAGCGGCGCTCGGGCTTGGCGCTGCGTGACATCAGCTCCTTGAGGGCGACCACCGGGGGCGTTCCCTCGTGCACGATGCCCACGACCGTCTCGGTGATGGGCATGTCGACGCCGTGCCTGCGGGCCAGATCGAGCACCGACTCACAGGACTTGACGCCCTCGGCGGTCTGCTTGGTGACCGCGATGGTCTCCTCCAGCGTCATGCCCTTGCCGAGGTTCGTGCCGAAGGTGTGGTTGCGCGACAGCGGCGACGAGCAGGTGGCCACCAGGTCGCCCAGGCCCGCGAGTCCGGAGAACGTCAGCGGGTCCGCACCCATCGCCATGCCCAGGCGGGTGGTCTCGGCGAGCCCGCGCGTGATGAGCGAACCCTTCGTGTTGTCGCCGAGTCCCATGCCGTCCGCGATGCCGACGGCGAGACCGATGACGTTCTTCACGGCGCCGCCGAGTTCACAGCCGATGACGTCGGTGTTCGTGTACGGGCGGAAGTACGGGGTGTGGCAGGCGGTCTGGAGGCGTTGCGCGATCGATTCGTCGCGGCAGGCGACCACGGCGGCGGCGGGCTGCCTGGCGGCGATCTCGCGGGCGAGGTTGGGACCCGTGACGACGGCGACGCGGTCGGCGGCGACCTTCGTGACGTCCTCGATGACCTCGCTCATCCGCATCGCGGAGCCCAGTTCGACGCCCTTCATGAGGGAGACGAGCACGGTGTCGGGGGCGAGCAGCGGAGCCCACTCGGCGAGGTTGCCGCGCAGCGTCTGCGAGGGCACCGCGAGCACGGTGAAGTCGGCGCCGGCCGCGGCCTCGGCCGGGTCGGTGGTCGCCCTGAGGTTCTCCGGGAGATCGACACCGGGGAGGTAGTCCGGGTTGCTGTGCGAGGAGTTGACGGCGTCGGCGAGTTCGGCGCGGCGGCCCCACAGGGTGACGTCACACCCCGCGTCGGCGAGCACCATGCCGAAGGCAGTACCCCACGATCCCGTTCCGAAGACGGCGGCCCTCACCGGGTTCGTCACTTGCTGTCCTCCGTGGTGTTCTCAGGGATGGTCTCGGGGATGGCCTCAGGGACGGTTTCGGGGACGCCCGGACCGCTCGTGCCCATCGCCTTGCGGCGTTGCGCGAGCCGCGCCCTGCGCGGGTCGTACGGAACCGCGGGGGCCTTCTCCTGCCTGATCTCCTCCAGGAGTTCGGTGACTCCGGCCATGATCTCCTCGGTCACCTCCCGCAGGACATCGGGGGTGGGTTCCTTGTCGTAGAAGCGCGAGAGGTCGACCGGCTTGCCCGCGAGCACCTGGAGCTTCTTGCGCGGGAAGAGGCTGAGCTTCTTGCTGTACGGGGGAAGCGCGAGGTTGGCGCCCCACTGGGCGACGGGGATCACCGGGCACTTGGTCCGCAGGGCGACCCGCGCGGCACCGGACTTGGCCGTCATCGGCCACATCTCGGGGTCTCTGGTGAGGGTGCCCTCGGGGTAGAACGCCACGCACTCGCCGCGCTCGATCGCTTCGACCGCGGCACGGAAGGCGTCGAGCGCATTCGTGGTCTCGCGGTAGACCGGGATCTGGCCCGTGCCCTTCATGACCTTGCCGACGAAGCCGTCCTTGAAAAGGCCGTCCTTTGCCAGGAAGCGAGGCACTCGTCCGGTGTTGTACTGAAAATGCGCGTACGAGAGCGGATCGATATATGAGTTGTGATTCACCGCAGTGATGAATCCACCGTCGGCCGGAATGTGCTCCATTCCTCGCCAGTCCCGCTTGAACAGAACCACCAGCGGCGGTTTTGCGATGACCGCGGCCAGGCGGTACCAGAAGCCGATTCTGCGGCGGGACACTCGGACACCTTCCTCCATGAACCTGGTCGGCCGCACAAGTGTCGACCCAGGCTGCCTGTCTGTCGAGAACACCGTACGCCCGCCCCCGGAGCCCGGCCCCTGTAGTGCTCCGCCCAGCAGGTCACAATGGGCCCGACGCGAAGGACGGAGCCGCCACCCGTGCAGTGGACCCTGGTGATACCCCTGAAACCGCTGGAGCGCGCCAAGAGCAGGCTCACCGCCACCACGGGCGACACGCTGCGCCCCGGCCTCGCCCTTGCCTTCGCGCAGGACACCGTGGCCGCCGCGGTGGCCTGCCCGGCGGTACGGGATGTGGTGGTCGTCACGGACGACGGCCTCGCCGGGCGCGAGCTGGCGGCGCTGGGGGCCCGGATCGTCCGTGACGAGCCCGTGGGGGGCCTCAACGCGGCCCTGGCCCACGGAGCGGCGGCCGTGCGCGCCGGGCGGCCGGACGCGGCCGTCGCGGCGCTGAACGCCGATCTCCCCGCGCTGCGGCCCCTGGAATTGACCCGGGTACTGGACAGCGCGACCCGATTTCCGCGTTCTTTCCTTTCGGATGCCGCCGGAATCGGTACGACGCTGCTCGCCGCGGCTCCCGGCATGGAATTGCGTCCGGCATTCGGCGCGGCGTCGCGTTCCCGGCACGCCGGCTCCGGGGCGATGGAACTTCCACTCGACGACGTGGATTCCGTACGCCAGGACGTGGACACGGGCGATGACCTGCGGGCCGCGCTCGCGCTGGGCGTGGGACCGCGCACGGCGGCGGCTGCCGCGAGGCTTCTGATCGCGGACTGAGTACGCTTCCGCCATGCAGGCGACCGCGTACACATACGACTCCGAGACCCGCAGCGGCAGCGTGCTGCTCGACGACGGCACTCCGGTGCCCTTCGATCCCCCGGCGTTCGACGCGGGTGGTCTGCGGCTGCTCAGGCCCGGCCAGCGGGTGCGGATCGAGGTCGAGGGAGAGGGCGAGGGGCGCCGCATCACGTTGGTGACGCTGCAGACGTTCTAGGCCTTCTCCTAGGGTCCATGGGCTCCTGAGGCCCACACACTCCTGGGGCCCACACACTTCTGGGCCACACGCCGCGGGCCGGGCTCCCAGTTGGGAGCCCGGCCCGGCGCGTGAGTGCCCTCGTGCCTTACTTCTTGCGGGCGGTCGCCTTCTTGGCGGTGGTCTTGCGCGCCGTCGACTTCTTGGCGGGCGCGGTCTTCTTGGCGGTGGCCTTCTTGGTGGCCGGCGCGGTCTTCTTGGCGGTGGCCTTCTTGGCGGGGCTGGCCTTCTTGGCCGTCGCCTTGCTGGCCGTGGCCGCCTTCTTCGCCGTCGCCGTCGTCTTCTTGGCGGGGCTTGCCTTCTTGGCGGTGGACGCCTTCTTGGCCGTCGCCGTCGTCTTCTTGGCGGGGCTGGCCTTCTTGGCGGGGGTGGCCTTCTTCGCCGTCGCCTTCTTGGCGGTGGCCTTCTTGGCCGCGGCCTTCTTGACGGTCGCCGAAGCGCTGCCGCCCGAAAGGCTGCCCTTGGGCGCCTTCTTGACCGCGACGTCGTTCTTCGGGAGCTTCTTCGAGCCGCTCACCAGGTCCTTGAAGCCCTGACCGGCGCGGAAGCGCGGAACCGAGGTCTTCTTGACCCGAACGCGCTCCCCGGTCTGCGGGTTGCGGGCGTAACGGGCCGGACGGTCAACCTTCTCGAACGATCCGAACCCGGTGACCGAAACACGGTCTCCGCTGACCACGGCACGGACGACTGCGTCCAGAACCGCGTCCACGGCGTCGGCGGCCTGCTGACGGCCGCCCACCTTGTCGGCAATCGCTTCTACGAGCTGCGCCTTGTTCACGTCTTCCCCTTCGGAGACCTCGCCCGAGCGTATTCGCCAGGCTTTTTCGCACGTTAGGCAGATATATACCGCAAATCAAACACGAAACGGGCTAATCACCCTTGTGCCGCAACGAACTCGACTGTCCATGAGTTCCTCGAAGGTTCCTCGAAGGGCCGTTTGAGCCTTGCGGCTCAGGCGTCTTCGGGGAATCGGCCCTCTTCCGCTTCGTCGAGGGACGCCATCAATCGCTCCAGACGCCTTGCCGCATCGGCGAGATCGTGTTTGGCCGCGGCCGTAATGACCAGCAGCTTCCGGGTCAGCGCCATCCGTACGCCCTCCGGGACTTGCAGTGCACGCACCCTTGAGTGCGCTTCCTTCAGTTGGTCCGCAACAAGCCCGTAGAGCTCGAGTTGGCTGTCACGTTCCATGCACCGATTGTGCCATCTGGGGCGAGTTGTCGCCTCCGCAGGGGGTAACTACCCACATCCGGCGCCCTCCTGAGGGTACCCGGTCGGACGGAGTACAAGGGGATTTCAAGCCTCTTCTTCCGTCCGAATCACGGGAGTTGAGACCACCCGTTCAGGTCATCGGGCACCCTCCCGGGCCCGGACACAGATGTACCCCCAACCGTCCACGATTGGGGGTACACCAGGGTGTTGCGGGGTGTCAGACCTGCACCGTCCGCGGCTTGTGCGAGCGGCGCCCCGCCTCGTAGGCGGCGATGTCCGGCTCGTTCTGGAGCGTGATGCTGATGTCGTCCAGACCGTTCAGGAGACGCCAGCGGGCGTTCTCGTCGAGTTCGAAGTCGGCGGTGACGCCCTCGGCGCGGACTTGGCGATCCTGCAGGTCAACGGTGACCTCGGCCTGCGGATCGCGCTCCGTCAGCTCCCAGAGCGCGTCCACGACCTTCTGGTCGAGCACGACGGTGAGCAGGCCGTTCTTCAGCGAGTTGCCGCGGAAGATGTCGGCGAAGCGCGAGGAGATGACGGTCTTGAAGCCGAAGTTCTGCAGCGCCCACACGGCGTGCTCGCGCGAGGAGCCCGTACCGAAGTCGGGGCCGGCCACCAGGACCGTGGCGCCCTGGCGTTCGGGCTTGTTCAGGATGAACTCGCCGTCCTTGCGCCAGGCCTCGAAGAGCCCGTCCTCAAATCCGTCCCGGGTGACCTTCTTCAGCCAGTGGGCGGGGATGATCTGGTCGGTGTCGACGTTGCTGCGGCGCAGCGGAACGGCCCGGCCGGTGTGCGTGGTGAATGCTTCCATGGCTCTCAGACTCCGGCGGTGACAGGGGCGTCAGGGGCATCAGTCAGGTCGGCGGGCGAGGCCAGGTGGCCCGTCACCGCGGTGGCGGCGGCGACCTGGGGCGACACCAGGTGGGTGCGGCCGCCCTTGCCCTGCCTGCCCTCGAAGTTGCGGTTGGAGGTCGACGCCGAGCGCTCGCCGGGCGCCAGTTGGTCGGGGTTCATACCCAGGCACATCGAGCAGCCGGCGTGCCGCCATTCGGCGCCCGCGGCGAGGAAGACCTTGTCCAGACCCTCCGCGACGGCCTCCAGGGCGACCCGGACGGAGCCGGGGACGACCAGCATCCGTACGCCGTCGGCGACTTTGCGCCCCTCGACGATGGAGGCGGCCGCACGCAGGTCCTCGATGCGGCCGTTGGTGCACGAACCTACGAAGACGGTGTCGACCTTGATGTCGCGCAGCCGCTGTCCGGCGGTCAACCCCATGTACTCCAGGGCCTTTTCGGCGGCGTAGCGCTCCGACGCGTCTTCGTACGAAGCAGGGTCGGGGACCTGCGCGGAGAGCGGCGCGCCCTGGCCCGGGTTGGTGCCCCAGGTGACGAACGGCGCGAGCTTGGTGGCGTCGATGTAGACCTCGGCGTCGAAGACCGCGTCCTCGTCCGTCTTCAGGGTCTTCCAGTACGCGACCGCCGCGTCCCACTCCTCGCCCTTCGGGGCGTGGTCGCGGCCCTCGATGTAGTCGAAGGTGGTGGCGTCGGGGGCGATCATGCCCGCGCGGGCACCGGCCTCGATCGACATGTTGCAGATGGTCATGCGGGCTTCCATCGAGAGTTTCTCGATGGCGGAGCCTCGGTACTCCAGGACGTAGCCCTGGCCGCCGCCGGTGCCGATCTTGGCGATGATCGCGAGGATCAGGTCCTTGGCCGTGACGTCCTCGGGCAGTTCGCCGTCGACGGTGATGGCCATCGTCTTCGGCGGGGCCATCGGCAGCGTCTGGGTGGCCAGGACGTGCTCGACCTGGGAGGTGCCGATGCCGAACGCCAGCGCGCCGAAGGCACCGTGCGTGGAGGTGTGGGAGTCGCCGCAGACCACGGTGGTGCCGGGCTGGGTCAGGCCGAGCTGGGGGCCCACCACGTGGACGACGCCCTGCTCGACGTCGCCGAGCGAGTGCAGCCGCACGCCGAAATCGGCGCAGTTCTTGCGCAGCGTCTCCAACTGCGCCCGCGAGACGGGGTCCGCGATGGGCTTGTCGATGTCGAGGGTCGGGGTGTTGTGATCCTCGGTGGCGATGGTGAGGTCGAGACGCCGCACGGGGCGACCTGCCTGGCGAAGGCCGTCGAAGGCCTGCGGGCTCGTCACCTCGTGCAGCAGGTGCAGATCGATGAAGAGGAGGTCGGGCTCGCCTTCGGCGCGCCGGACGACATGGTCGTCCCAGACCTTCTCCGCGAGTGTCCTACCCATCGCTTTCCCTCCGACCGGCTGTGTTGGGCCGGCCCAACTAGAGAATTGTTCGTCCACGCCCGTACCCCTCGTGCCGCGCGTGGACCGCTTTCCGTTGGTCCGCGGATCGCACGTACAGGGTGACGTGTTCCATGGAAAATTGAACTTGCGTTTCACAGAGTGAGACGCGAGTATCGACGCATGGACAACTCTAGCGGCGTCGGCGTTCTCGACAAGGCGGCTCTCGTCTTGAGCGCCCTGGAGTCCGGTCCGGCCACCCTCGCGGGGTTGGTCGCGGCCACCGGACTCGCACGACCCACGGCACACCGTCTCGCCGTGGCACTGGAACACCACCGGATGGTGGCGCGCGACATGCAGGGCCGTTTCATTCTCGGCCCGCGGCTCGCGGAACTCGCGGCGGCGGCCGGCGAGGACCGCCTGCTCGCCACGGCGGGCCCGGTCCTCACGCACCTGCGTGACGTGACGGGCGAGAGCGCGCAGCTCTACCGCCGTCAGGGCGACATGCGCATCTGCGTCGCGGCGGCCGAGCGCCTCTCGGGCCTGCGGGACACGGTTCCGGTCGGCTCGACGCTCACCATGAAGGCGGGCTCCTCCGCCCAGATCCTGATGGCCTGGGAGGAGCCGGAGCGCCTGCACCGTGGCCTTCAGGGCGCCCGTTTCACGGCCACGGCCCTCTCGGGCGTACGGCGCCGGGGCTGGGCCCAGTCGATCGGCGAGCGGGAGCCGGGCGTCGCGTCCGTCTCCGCCCCCGTGCGCGGCCCCTCGAACCGCGTGGTCGCCGCCGTCTCGGTCTCCGGGCCGATCGAGCGCCTGACCCGTCACCCGGGGCGGATGCACGCGCAGGCCATCATCGACGCCGCGGGGCGTCTGTCCGAGGCCCTGCGCCGCACGGGCTGACCCGCACCACCCACAGTCAGCACACAGAACGCCCGAGGGGCCGCCTCAACGCCGCGGCTGCCCCTCGGGCGTTTTCACGCCTCGGCCCGGCCGGACTCAGACCGTCTTGAGCCGGTCGGCGGCCCTCTCCCCCCGGAGACCGACCGGCACCACGCCGACGGCCTTGCCCAGGCCGAACTCCGGCATGTTGATGTAGACCGCCTCATGAGCACCGGGCGGCACGACATACGTCTCGTGCCAGAAGCCGACCTTCCCCTTGCCCTCCCGCATCCGCCGGTTGAAGGCGGCCCAGGCCGGCCGGTGCTCCTTGCCCTGGTCGGACGCGTAGGCCAGGAGCTTCTCCGACGACTCCCAGTACTGGACGACGTACAGCACCCGCAAGCCACCGAACAGCAGCTGATGGCCGAGCATGCCGCTCCCCCGGTCCATGGACAGCTCCTTGAGCATCCGCGGCATCGCACGGAAGACGGGCCACCAGCTCCGCAGGGCACGGAAGTTGTTGATGCGCATCCCGATGGTGAAGACGGTGACGCCGCCCTGCGCGTCGGCGGTCATGCGCCCTTGGATCAGCTCGGTGCTCACGATGGTTCCCCCTTCAGAGAGCGTTGGATAGCTTCGCTATCCATGATTGGATAGTGCCACTCCCCAAGGGGATGCGCAAGAGAGAACCAAGAGGAGGAGCGAGCCGATGAGACTGGCGGAGCTCAGCACGCGCAGCGGGGTCTCGACGGCCACGATCAAGTACTACCTGCGCGAGGGCCTGCTCCCGCCGGGCCGCCGCGTGACGGCGACGCAGGCGGAGTACGACGAGAAGCACCTGCAGCGGCTGCGTCTCGTCCGGGCGCTCATCCAGGTGGGCCGGGTGCCGATCGCGTCCGCCCGGGAGGTGCTCACCGCCTTGGAGGACGACTCCCTGGACCGCAACTCCCGTCTGGGCACGGCGGTCTGGGCGCTCCCCCACGGCCCCGAGCCCGTCGCGGACGACCCGGCGACGGAGAAGGCGCGGGACACGGTGGACGCCCTGCTCGACCGGCTCGGCTGGCGGTCCAGCCAGGACCACGGGTCCCTGTCACCGGCGTACGGAATGCTCGTGACGGCGGTCGGGACGCTCGCCCGGCTCGGATACCCCTGCGCCGTCGAGGACTTGGCGCCGTACGCGCGCTCCGCCGGACAACTGGCCACATCCGACCTGGACTTGGTGGAGCGTCACGAGTCGCCCGACGAACAGCTGGAGGCGGCGGTCGCCCTGACCGTGCTGTACGAGCCGGTTCTGCTCAGCCTGCGCAGGCTCGCTCAGGCCGAGGAGTCCAACCGCCGTTACGGGCAAGAGGGTTGACCGGAGCAGGCACGAAGAGACGGACAAGATGCGGACATGGCGAAGGGGCCCTCCCTCACGGGAAGACCCCTTCTTCTGTACCCCCGACCGGATTCGAACCGGCGCTACCGCCTTGAGAGGGCGGCGTGCTAGGCCGCTACACAACGGGGGCTAGCTTGTCCTGCTGTACTGCGCTGGGCTACCAGGACTCGAACCTAGAACAACGGAACCAGAAACCGTCGTGTTGCCAATTACACCATAGCCCACTGTGGTCTAGACCAGCCAGACCCTGCGTACCCCCGACCGGATTCGAACCGGCGCTACCGCCTTGAGAGGGCGGCGTGCTAGGCCGCTACACAACGGGGGCCCTAGCGATCCTGCATCGGCTGCAGTGGGTGCGACCCGGACTGCTTCCATGGGAAGGATCTGTACCCCCGACCGGATTCGAACCGGCGCTACCGCCTTGAGAGGGCGGCGTGCTAGGCCGCTACACAACGGGGGCGTTGCAGATAAGCTCTGCGAGCTGGCCTACCAGGACTCGAACCTAGACTAACGGAACCAGAAACCGTCGTGCTGCCAATTACACCATAGGCCATCGATACGCAACCCCTTGCGGGAGTTTTGCTCGACTTGCGCTTCCTGATCGGACCTTTCGGCCTTCTCGGGCGGCGCAGGAAGAACATTACCCGATGGTGGACGGCGCTCCAAAACGGGTATCGGCGCGGAGCAGCGGCGGCAGCTCGGTGAGACGCGTGATCCGATGCACGCCCGACGGGCCTTCGTGGGCCGTGCTGTTGCGGTCGAGCCAGATCCCGAGGAGACCCGCGTCCCGGGCGCCCCGTGCGTCGATCTCCGGCTGGTCCCCCACGTAGGCCACTTCCCCGGGCGCGAGACCCATCGCCGTGCACACCGCGAGGAAGGCCTCCGCCGCGGGCTTGGAGACGCCCAGTTCAGCGGCGCACAGGACGGACTCGAAGCGGTCGCGCACGCCGAGGACACGCAACTTGCGGTCCTGGACGATCAGCGCGGAGTTGGAGAGGACCGCGTGGCGGTAGTCGTCGGCGAGGGCGTCCAGGACGGGGACGGTGTCGGGGAAGAGGGTCCAGGCGGATTCGTAGTGCGTGAGGTATCGCTCGAACCAGGCGTCCGCCTCCTGGTCGCTCAGGACGGCACCCAGGAAGTCGCGTACGCGGTCGCGGCGCTGCGCCTCGAACTCGATCCCTCCGGCACTGAAACGCGCCCAGTGGCGCTCGGTGACCTCTTTCCACAGGGCGAGGGCGCGCTCCGCGGTTTCGTACCGCTCGATGATGCCCTCGGCGGTGAGATGCGCGTGCATGCCGGTGGTGTCGGCGTACGCGTAATCGAAGATCGTGTCGTCGATGTCCCAGACCACGGCTTTGATGGGCATGGGCTCAGCCTAGGCGCCGGCGGATTTCGCGGAGGGCCGGACTTGGAATCGCTCCGCTGATACCTTCCCCGAGTAAACGTTCGAATCGCTTGAACTCTTGTGTGGGGAGCACTGTTGTCTGTTCTGCGTAAGCGTTTGATGTCTGTCGCCGGTGTCGCTGCGGCCGCTTCCGCCGCGGCGGTCTTCGCGGCCGGGCCTGCGGCGGCCCAAGTCTTCGACGTCAACACCCGTGCATCCGGTTCCTACCTTGCTTTCGCCGGATCGATGAATTTCCAGAGCGTCGGCGAGCACATCAGCACCTGCGACAACTCTTCGGACGGCGCCGGTGTGATCGGGTACTGGAAGGTTGGCAGCGGCGGCACCGTCCACCCGCTCTATGCCGGTGGGGGCCGGGGCACCTGCGAAAGGGTCAACGCCAGCGCGGGTGAGTCGTCCTACGTCTACTTGAAGGTCTGCATCCGTAACAACGGGAATGTGATCGAGGGCACGTGCAGCGCCTGGGACTCCTTCCCCGCCGGCGCCTGAGGACAGTGGACGCACAGTAATGCGAAGGGCTCGGACACCGTCACGGTGTCCGAGCCCTTCGCATATCCAGGGTCTATTCGGCCAGCTTCGCCAGGGCCGCGTCGATGCGGGTCAGGGACTTCTCCTTGCCCAGGATCTCCAGGGACTCGAAGAGGGGCAGGCCGACCGTGCGGCCCGTGACGGCCACACGGACCGGGGCCTGGGCCTTGCCGAGCTTCAGGCCGTGCTCCTCGCCGGCGGCCAGGACGGCCTCCTTGAGGGACTCGGGGGACGTCCAGTCGGCGGCGTCGAGCTTGGCGCGGGCCGTCGTCAGGAGCGCGGCCGGGTCGCCCTTGCTCATGGCCTTCGTCCAGGACGCCTCGTCCTCGACGGGCTCCTCCAGGAAGAGGAAGTCCACGTTCTCCGTGATCTCGGAGAGGACCTTGATGCGGGTCTGGGCGTGGGGGGCGATGGCCTCCCAGGCCGCCTGGTCGAAGCTCTCGGGGGCCCAGTTGGCGTGCGGGGCCTTCAGCCAGGGCTCACAAGCCGCCGCGAACGCCTTCACGTCCAGCATGCGGATGTGGTCGGCGTTGATCGCCTCGGCCTTCTTCAGGTCGAAGCGGGCCGGGTTGGCGTTCACGTCCGCGAGGTCGAACTTGGCGACCATGTCGGGGATCGAGAAGACGTCCTGGTCCGCGGAGAACGACCAGCCCAGGAGGGAGAGGTAGTTCAGCAGGCCCTCGGGGAGGAAGCCGCGCTCGCGGTAGAGGTTCAGGGACGCCTGCGGGTCACGCTTCGAGAGCTTCTTGTTGCCCTCGCCCATCACGTACGGGAGGTGGCCGAAGGCCGGGGTCTCCTTGGCGATGCCCAGGTCCGTGAGCGCCTTGTAGAGGGCGATCTGGCGCGGGGTCGAGGAGAGGAGGTCCTCGCCGCGCAGGACGTGGGTGATCTCCATCAGGGCGTCGTCGACCGGGTTCACCAGGGTGTAGAGCGGTGCTCCGTTGGCGCGGACGATGCCGTAGTCCGGGAGGTTCTCCGGCTGGACGGTGATCTCGCCGCGGACCAGGTCCGTGAACGTGATCGTCTCGTCGGGCATGCGGAAGCGGACGATGGGCTTGCGGCCCTCGGTCTCGTACGCGGCACGCTGCTCGGTCGTGAGGTCGCGGCAGTGGCCGTCGTAGCCGGACGGCTTGCCGGCGGCGCGGGCGGCCTCGCGGCGCGCGTCCAGCTCCTCCGTGGAGCAGTAGCAGTAGTACGCGCGGCCGGCGTCCAGGAGCTTCTTGGCGACGTCCTGGTAGATGTCCATGCGCTGCGACTGGCGGTACGGCGCGTGCGGGCCGCCGACCTCGGGGCCCTCGTCCCAGTCGAAGCCCAGCCAGCGCATCGTCTCGAGCAGCTGCTCGTACGACTCCTCCGAGTCGCGAGCCGCGTCGGTGTCCTCGATGCGGAAGACCAGGACGCCCTCGTTGTGCCGGGCGTAGGCCCAGTTGAAGAGAGCGGTGCGGACCAGGCCCACGTGGGGGTTGCCGGTCGGCGAGGGACAGAACCGTACGCGTACGGGGGTCGCGTTAGCCACGCTTGATCACCCTGTTGGTGAGAGTGCCGATGCCTTCGATGGTGACGGCGACCTCGTCGCCGACGTTGAGGGGGCCGACGCCTGCCGGGGTGCCCGTGAGGATGACGTCGCCCGGGAGCAGCGTCATGGCCTCGGAGATGTGCACGATCAGGTCCTCGACGGAGCGGACCATGTCGGTCGTACGCCCCAGCTGGCGCTGTTCGCCGTTGACCGTGCACTGGATGGTGAGGTCGGAGGGGTCGAGCTCGGTCTCCACCCAGGGGCCGAGCGGGCAGGAGCTGTCGAAGCCCTTGGCCCTGGCCCACTGCTTCTCGCGCTGCTGGACGTCACGCGCGGTGACATCGTTGGCGCAGGTGTAGCCGAGGATGACGTCGCGGGCGCGCTCGCGCGGGACCTCGCGGCACATGCGGCCGATGACCACGGCCAGCTCGGCCTCGTAGTGCACCTCCTGCGAGAAGGAGGGGTACGCGATGGCGTCGCCGGTGCCGATCACCGAGGTGGACGGCTTGAAGAAGGCGACGGGAACGTCGGGGACCTCGTTGCCGAGTTCCTTGGCGTGGTCGGCGTAGTTGCGGCCGATGCCCACGACCTTGTTGGGGAGCACCGGAGGCAGCAGCCTGACCTTGCTCAGCGGAACCTTCGTGCCGGAGAGCTCGAAGTCCGCGAACGGAATGCCCTTGATGATGTCGAGGACGAGCCCATCGGTCGTTCCGGGGGGGCTTTCGCCCTCGACCGCGCCGAAGGCGACGTTGCCGTCGATGGAGAACCTGGCGATGCGCACGTGTGCCTTGGCCCCTTGCTGGAATGGGTGGAGTCTGACGCTCCAGGCTAACGCGGCAAGGGGGCCGGCCTCCCCTTGTCAGCCCGCTACGGGGGTGGGCTGCTCGGGCACGTCCATCAGGATCGTGCGCTTCGGGTTGGCCGTCACCGCCGGCAGTTCCACCGCGTGCTCCGGCTGGTCGGTGGCCGGCTGGACGTCGTCGGCGTCCGTGAGGTGGGCGAGAGTGGTGCGGCGCGGGTTGGCTATGTTGCGGAACATCGCCGACTTGACGGTCTTCATGTGCTGTTCGTGTCCTGTCCGTTGAGGCGTCGTGGAGGACGCGGGTTGTCGGATACGCCATCCCTGTAAAGCGTCAGGCTAAACATCCAATTCCCGCCCAAAGCCGGGATGAGGCCTTGATCTTGATGTGAGTTTGCTCACGAACTAGCGGGCAAAAGGGGTAATTCAGGCTCGTGTAGAGCTTGTTGGAATCGGACATTGCGCCACTGAAGCCATCATTCCGCTCCCGATCATGAACACTGGGACACTCATCGGCCATGGCCTTCCTGGGTCCAATGGACCGTTTTGCCCCAGATCACTTTCTACGTCTCGTAACGCGCCACTCACACCTAGTCACGGAGGTCGCGGCGCGACACACGGGCCTTGTTGGAGATCCTGCACTGTGCTGGAATTCCCGGGACCGCCGCGGGATCGAACCGGCGCGCAGGGGCGCAACGAAGCGCCGAGTGGCGGCGGGAAAGGGGAGCCAGCGCCGGTCACTCACGACCACCATGGGGCGTTCCGCGCCCCACGACGCCGACACCGTCCCGCCGTTTGTGCGGCAGGACGCCTGGTCCAGAGGTTGCGACGCTAGTGCAGGGACGTTTCAAGAGGGATGGCAGCAGCGCTGCGGCAGAGCCGGAGCGCGGCGGGACCGACCGCGGCTCCTCGGCCCAGCACGCCCAGAACCCCGGGCAGGTTCAGTCCGGCGACACCGGTCGCGGAGCCGGCGGCGTGAGCCTGCCCACGGCATCGGGCGGCACGACGGGCACCGTGAAGTCGCCCACAGGACCCGGCTCGCGAATAGCCCTGCGCAACTGGCGCATCTCCACCCGACTGGTCTCGCTGCTCGCGCTCCCCGTGATCACAGCGACCTCCCTCGGCGCGCTCCGCATCAACGAGTCCATGGACGAGATCCAGCAGCTCAACAACATGAAGCTGCTGACCGACATGACCAAGCGCGCCACCGAGCTGGCCTCCGCGCTCCAGGAGGAGCGCGACCGCTCGGCAGGCCCCCTCGCGCACGGCGCGAACTCGTCGGACTACGTGGTCAAGGGCGCCCGGCAGAAGACCGACCGCGCGTACAACCGCTTCCTGCAGGAGACGCAGGACCTCGACAACACCGACGGCGACAAGGGTCTCCTCGGCGTCCGCGCCAACACCGTCGAGATCACCCAGCAGCTCCAGCAGATCAACAAGGTCCGCAAGGACGCCTACAAGGACGCGAACTCCACCTCCCAGACGGTGGATGCCTACAGCCAGCTCATCGAGCAGCTGCTCTCGCTGTCCTCGGACATGGCGCAGGCGACCAGCAACCCGGACATGATCCAGCGCACCCGCGCCCTGACGGCCTTCTCCTCCGCCAAGGAGTACGCCTCGGTGCAGCGCGCCGTGATCGCCGCCTCCCTCCCCGCGGGCGACGGCACGTTCGGCAAGATCTCCGAGACCGACCGGCGCTACGGCTGGTCCGCCCTCGACAAGGAGGGCTCGGAGCTCCAGGCCTTCAAGGGCATCTACTCGGGCAACGCCGACGAGCTCACCAAGCCCATCGACGGCGGCAACTCCGCCATCAAGGGCGCCGACTCCTACGCCAAGCGTGTGCTTGAGCAGGAGGGCGGCATCAAGCTTCAGGACAAGCGGTCGTACAAGGACTGGGTCGACGCCGACACCACCAAGATCGACGCGATGTCCAAGATCGAGCTCACGCTGCTCAACGAGATGGAGCAGAAGGCCCGCGAGCTGCGCAACGAGTCCGAGCAGGCCGCCATCCTCAACGGTGCGCTGATCCTGCTCGTCCTCGGTGTCTCGCTCGTCGGCGCCTTCGTCGTGGCCCGGTCCATGATCCGCTCGCTGCGGCGCCTCCAGGACACCGCGACCAAGGTCGCCCAGGACCGGCTGCCCGAGCTCGTCAAGCAGCTCTCCGAGGCCGACCCGCAGGACGTCGACACCTCCGTCGAGTCCGTCGGTGTGCACTCCCGGGACGAGATCGGCCAGGTGGCCGCGGCCTTCGACGACGTGCACCGCGAGGCGGTCCGCCTCGCCGCCGAGCAGGCGTTGCTGCGAGGCAACGTCAACGCGATGTTCACCAACCTCTCGCGCCGTTCGCAGGGCCTCATCCAGCGCCAGCTCTCGCTCATCTCCGAGCTGGAGTCGCGCGAGGCCGACCCCGACCAGCTGTCCTCGCTCTTCAAGCTCGACCACCTCGCGACCCGCATGCGCCGTAACGGCGAAAACCTCCTCGTTCTCGCCGGTGAAGAGCCGGGCCGCCGCTGGACCCGGCCCGTTCCGCTCGTCGACGTGCTGCGTGCCGCCGCGTCCGAGGTGGAGCAGTACGAGCGCATCGAACTCTCCGCGGTCCCGACGACCGAGGTCGCCGGACGCGTGGTCAACGACCTCGTGCACCTGCTCGCCGAGCTCCTGGAGAACGCGACGTCGTTCTCCTCGCCGCAGACCAAGGTCAAGGTCACCGGTCACGCGCTGCCCGACGGTCGGGTCCTTATCGAGATCCACGACACCGGCATCGGCCTGTCGCCCGAGGACCTCGCCGCGATCAACGAGCGGCTCGCGTCGCCGCCCACCGTGGACGTCTCGGTCTCGCGCCGCATGGGTCTGTTCGTGGTCGGCCGTCTTTCGCAGCGCCACGGCATCCGCATCCAGCTCCGTCCGTCGGACTCCGGCGGCACGACCGCGCTCGTCATGCTGCCGATCGACGTCGCCCAGGGCGGCAAGAAGGCGCCGAACAAGCCCGGCGCGCCCGGCCCCGGCCAGGGCGGTGGCCCTGTCGCCGCGCAGGCGTCGGCGGGTGCCGCGGCAGCGCGTCGCGGAGTCGGTGCCGGGAACGGCGGCGGCAACGGCGCGCACGGCTCGGCGGGTCCCGCGGGATCCCAGGGCAGGCTCGGCGCCGGACCGCCCCGTGGTCAGGTCGCGGGCGCGGGGCCGCGTGCCGCGCTGCCCTCGCGTGACGCGGGGCCGGGGCCGCGCAACGGTTCGCCGTCCGCTCCGGCGGGCCCGCCCTCCGGTCAGCAGCCTCCCCGTCAGGGTCCGCCCGGACAGGGTGCCGGTGCCCCGGGCTCGTCCGGTGGCAGCCTCTTCGGGGGCGGACAGGGCGGTGGCCGCGGTCCTGCCTCCGCACCGCAGCCTCCCGTGCCCCAGCAGCGTACGAACCCGGTGAACCCCGCGGGTCCGGCGAACCCCGCAGGCCCGGTGCCCCCCGCGGGCCCGGTGAACCCCTCCGCGAACGACGCCGGAGACCAGGGGCGTAGGCCGCAGCTGCCGCCGCGCGGTGGCCCGCGTGCCGAGCTTCCCGGGGGCAACCCCCAGCCGCGCGTGCCCAGTTGGAGCGACGAGAACGCCCAGCCGCAGATATCGCGCGAGCCGATCGACGCCCCGCGTGGGCACGAGGAGCCGGAGTCCACCGGACAGTTCCCGCACCCCTCGGCCGGCGCCGCGCAAGGCCCCGGTTCGACCGCCGAGTTCGCTCGGCCGGACTTCAACGGGCCGCCGCCCGGCACGGCTTCTCCGCAGAACGCGGGCCGGCAGGGTGGTCAGGGCCAAGGTCCGGGGCAGGGACAGGGGCAGCAGGGCACCGGTCAGTTCGTCCGCCCGGACGTCTTCGGTGGGCAGGACTCCTCTTCGGGCACGGGCCAGTTCCAGCGTCCCGGCACGAGCGCTCCCGGCTACAACAGTGGAGCGCCTCGGGGCGGTCAGAACCCTGGTCAGGCTCAGGGCCAGCAGGGTCCCGGTGGTCAGAGCCAGCAGGGCCCCGGCGGTCAGAGCCAGGGCGGTCAGCTCGGCATCCCGCCGGTGCCGCCCCAGCCTCAGCAGCCCGTGCGCCCCTCGCAGCCGGACGAGCTGCCGCCCGCCGGTCCCGGCGACGGCCGTACCCCGCTGTTCGACACGCTGGAGACCAACTGGTTCCAGCAGCAACAACAGCAGCAGCAGCAGCAGCAAGGGCACCAGGGCCCGCAGGGCGGCGACCGCTCCCCCGCGCCCGGCGCCCCCGAGCAGCAGCCCCAGCGGCCGCAGCGGAAGCAGCCCTCGTCGCCCCTTCCGTCGAGGTCGCAGGCACAGCAGCCGCAGAACCCGGCCGCACCCCAGCGCCCGGACACAGCGCCCGCCCCCGCGTCCAACGGAACCGGCGGCGGGAACGGCAGCCACGTGACGAACGGCAGCGCCACCTCCTGGCGCACCTCACCCAACGACGAGCTGGGCCGCCAGGCCGAGCGCGTCCGGAAGCCGTCCGCCGGTGGCATCACCACATCCGGCCTGCCACGCCGCGTCCCGCGAGCCAACCTCGTCGCGGGCACAGCTCAGCAGCAGCAGGACAGCACAGGTCCGCAGGTCTCGCGTGCGCCCGAAGAGGTACGCGGCCGGCTGACGAATCTCCGTCGGGGCATCCAGCAGGGTCGCCAGGCCGGTACCGGCCAGACCGGCAGTTTCCCCACTCACCAGCAGGAGCGTTAGTTGAGTCCGAGCCAGGCGGCACAGAATCTGAACTGGTTGATCACGAACTTCGTGGACAACACCCCCGGGGTGTCGCACACCGTCGTGGTCTCCGCCGACGGCCTGCTTCTGGCGATGTCCGAGGGCTTCCCCCGTGACCGCGCCGACCAGCTGGCCGCGGTCGCGTCGGGTCTGACCTCCCTCACCGCCGGGGCCTCCCGGATCTTCGAGGGCGGCGCCGTCACCCAGACCGTGGTGGAGATGGAGCGGGGGTTCCTCTTCCTCATGTCGGTCTCCGACGGTTCGTCCCTGGCCGTGCTCGCGCACCCCGAGTGCGACATCGGCCTCGTCGGATACGAGATGGCGCTGCTCGTCGACCGCGCGGGCGCCGTCCTCACCCCGGACCTCCGCGCCGAACTGCAGGGCAGCCTGCTGCACTAGCTCTTCTCCATCGGCCGCCCCACCGACCGAACGTACTGACCACCGTCCGGCCAACCTGGTGCCCCCCACCGGCTCTATCAGACGGCAAGCAGACCACCTGCTGTCCCGCCCGGAGGATCCATGACCCCGCCCACCGCCTCTCACGACCCGTACGGCTCTCACGGGTCGTACGGCTACGAAGGCGACCAGCCGCTGGTGCGTCCCTACGCGATGACCGGCGGCCGGACCAGGCCCCGCTACCAGCTCGCGATAGAGGCGCTGGTCAGCACGACGGCCGACCCGGCCCAGCTGATGGGGTTGCTCCCCGAGCACCAGCGCATCTGCCACCTCTGCCGCGAGGTCAAGTCGGTGGCCGAGGTGTCGGCCCTGCTCTCCATGCCGCTCGGCGTGGCCCGGATTCTCGTGGCAGACCTGGCCGAGGCCGGGCTCGTCGCCATTCACCAGCCCGGCGGCGACGAGAACGCCGGCGGTCAGCCAGACGTGACACTGCTCGAAAGGGTGCTCAGTGGACTTCGGAAGCTCTAGCAGCGGCGGAGGCCGCTCCACCACCAGCGCGAAGATCGTGGTGGCGGGCGGCTTCGGCGTGGGCAAGACCACGTTCGTCGGGGCGGTCTCCGAGATCAACCCGCTGCGCACCGAGGCCGTCATGACGTCCGCCTCCGCGGGCATCGACGACCTCACCCACACCGGGGACAAGACCACCACCACGGTGGCCATGGACTTCGGCCGCATCACCCTGGACCAGGACCTGATCCTGTACCTCTTCGGTACGCCCGGACAGGACCGCTTCTGGTTCATGTGGGACGACCTCGTCCGCGGCGCCATCGGCGCTGTCGTACTCGTGGACACCCGCCGTCTCGCCGACTGCTTTCCGGCCGTCGACTACTTCGAGAACAGCGGCCTGCCCTTCGTCATCGCCCTCAACGGCTTCGACGGCCACCAGCCGTACACCCCCGATGAAGTGCGGGAAGCTCTCCAGATCGGCCCGAACACGCCGATCATCACCACCGACGCGCGACACCGTGCGGACGCAAAGAGCGGCCTGATCACGCTGGTCGAACACGCACTTATGGCACGACTCAAGTAGACGAGGCGGTACGGCAGTTGCCGTAGATTCCACAGAGCGGCCTGTGTCTTTTGACACGGACGACCGCTCTGTTCATAACGTTTCGACAGAGAATTCGCCGGGCGCCGCCACGCGTCGCGGTCATTCGGTGTCGCTGTGCGCACAAGAGCCCCGCCTTTTGGCGGGGCTCGCTCTTTTTGACCGTTTTATCTGAGGCTTACACCACTCGGAACTTGCCCTTCTCACTGTTTGGTAGAGGACCCCCTGACGTGCTGGAATGCGCTGAACTGCCCAGTAGCACGGGCCTTGGAGACGACAGCGGGACCGGTGTAGGTCCCGCCGCCGAGAGGTTGTTGGTCGAGTGAGGCGAAGCAAGACGAGCCCCGCACCGCCGCAGACGCGGGATACGCGGGGCAACTTCACCCCGCCGCCGCGCACAGCGGCGTCCCCCACCGATGTGCAGGGCATGGAACCCCCGGCGCCCACCGGCGGCAGAATGTCCCCGCGCAACTGGCGCGTGCCGACCCGCCTGAACGCGATCCTCCTCATACCCGTGCTCGTCGGCCTCGTCATGGGCGGCTTCCAGGTCAAGGGATCGATCGACACCTGGAGCGAAGCCCAGGACGCCGAAGCCACGGCCCGCCTCGTGCAGGCCTCGCTGAACTACGGCAACCGCCTCATCGAAGAGCGCGACATCTCCGCCGCCCCGCTGCTGCGCGGCGACAAGAACGACCCGGCCGTCGTGAAGGCCCGCAAGGCCACCGACAAGGCCGGCGACGAGTTCGACGCCGCCGCCGAGAACATGCCGCAGAAGGAAGGCCTCAAGCGCCGCCTCGACGGCTTCCACAAGGTGGAGCCGGGTCTGCAGTCCCTGCGCCAGGCGGCGTACACCTCCAAGCTCTCCGGCGCGCAGACCGAAGAGGGCTACGTCGCCATCCAGCACCCTCTGATGGAGTTCGCCAACGAGCTCGGTCTGGGCACCGGAAACATCACCAGCTACGGCCGGACCGTCTACGCCATCTCGCTGACCAAGGCGGCGCTCTCCCTTGAGCGCTCCATCGGCATGCACCTGCTGGTCAAGCCGGGCCCCACCGCGAGCAGCTTCGGCAAGCAGAAGGTGGCCCTCTCCTCGTACGCCTACCTCGAGGGCATCGCCATCGAGGAGTACACCGGCGGTGGCACCCCCGAGGACGTCGCCAAGCTCGAGGCCGCCAAGAAGAAGCTGAAGGCCGAGGGCGAGAAGCAGGCCAAGCAGGCCGCCGCGGACGCGAAGGCCCAGGGCAAGACGTTCGTCCCGCCGCCGTCCGCGGAGGAGATGGTCTCGGCCATCGCGACGATGCCGAGCACGCAGCCCAGCGCCCGCGTCACGCTCGCCGGCAAGGGCGTCACCAAGGAAGCCTGGTGGGCCACCACGTCCGCCAAGTTCGACGAGTACCGCACCATCGAGTCCGACCTCGCCGACAAGGCGGTGACCGAGGCGTCGGACATCGCCTCCGACGCCCAGCGCAACGCGTACATCACCGGCGCCATCGTCGTGATCGCGCTGCTCGCCGCCTTCATCCTGGCCGGGATGATGGCCCGCCAGATGTCCAAGGCGATGCGTCAGCTGCGGACCGCCGCCTTCGGCATCGCCGAGCAGCGTCTGCCGATGCTGGTCGACCAGCTCTCGCGCACCGACCCCGGTCGCGTCGACACCCGCGTACAGCCCATCCCGATCTCCTCCACGGACGAGATCGGCGAGGTCGCCCGCGCCTTCGACCAAGTGCACCGCGAGGCCGTTCGGCTCGCCGCCGAGCAGGCCCTGCTCCGAGGCAACATCAACGCGATCTTCACCAACCTCTCGCGCCGTAACCAGTCCCTGATCGAGGGCCAGCTGACCCTCATCACCGACCTGGAGAACAACGAGGCCGACCCGGACCAGCTGGAGAGCCTCTTCCGCCTGGACCACCTGGCCACCCGTATGCGACGCAACGGCGAGAACCTCCTGGTCCTCTCCGGCGAGGAGCCGGGCCGCCGCTGGGACCAGCCGGTCCCGCTGGTCGACGTCCTGCGCGCCGCCTCCTCCGAGGTGGAGCAGTACGAGCGCATCGAGCTCTCCGGCGTCCCGGAGGCCGAGATCCACGGCCTGGCCGTGACCGACCTCGTGCACCTGCTCGCCGAGCTCCTGGAGAACGCCACCACGTTCTCCTCGCCGCAGACCAAGGTCCGCGTCACCGCGACCCGTCTTCCCGACGGCCGCATCATGGTCGAGATCCACGACAAGGGCATCGGCCTCACCGCCGAGGACTTCGCGGACATCAACCACAAGCTGGCCAACCCGCCGACGGTGGACGCCGCGATCTCCCAGCGCATGGGCCTGTTCGTGGTCGGCCGCCTCTCCGAGCGGCACGGCATCCGCGTCCAGCTGCGCCCCTCGGGCGAGCAGGCGGGCACGACATCGCTCGTCATGCTCCCCGACGCCATCACGCACGGCGGCGGCGGCGAACACCAGCTGCCCGAGTCCGAGTTCACGGTCTCCTCGATCATGCCGGAGCAGCAGGCGCCGGAGCAGCCGGCCTTCAACCACCAGCCGATGCGTACGGCGGCCGAGCTGGGCTTCGACGACAGCCGTTACAACGGTGACGCCGTCGAATCCCAGGAGCTCGACCCGGTGGGCCGCTCGCTGATGCGCGAGGAGCGGCGTGCCGCCCTGGAGGCGCAGGCCCAGTCCAGCGACGGCCGTCCGCTCTTCCGCGACGAGATAGCCCCGCAGCAGCAGGGCTTCGACCAGCAGCAGGGCTTCGAGCAGGAGCAGGGCGGCTACGAGCCCGCATACGACCAGCAGGCTCCGGTGTACGACGAGTACGACCAGGGTCAGGCCGTGCAGCCGGCGTACGACGAAGGACCCGCTGGGTACTACCCGGCGCAGGACGGCTACCAGGACGCCCCCTATACGGAGGCCGGTCACGACGATCAGGCTGCTCATACGGGCGCCGTCTCCGAGGCTTTCGTGGCCTACCCGGACCGCTCCCACCAGGACGACTGGCCCTCACGTGACGGATACGAGAACAACCCGGGCGCGTATCAGGCCGAGTACTCTCCGGAACCGGAATCCGCTCCGGCGGCTCCCGCGAACGGCGCCGACCGCGTAGGCTTCGAGCGTCCCGGGCCGGTCCCGTCCGCGGTCCACGACACCACCGCCGCAGGTCTCCCGCGCCGCGGCTCCAACGGCGCGGCGGGCGGCGACAGCATCCCGGCCCCGGTCGGCGACGCGTTCGGCAACAACACCGGTGACGCGTTCGGCAACACCACCGGCAACAGTGACAGCAACTGGCGTTCGTCGCCCAACGACGACCGCTGGCAGCGCGCCGAGTCGCTGAAGGAGCCCAAGGCGGGTGGCATCACCCCGTCCGGTCTCCCGAAGCGGGTACCCAAGGCCAATCTGGTCGAGGGCACGGCGGAACAGACCCCACAGGGCGGCCCACAGGTCTCCCGCGACCCCGAGGACGTTCGGGGTCGGCTGAGCAACCTGCGCCGCGGCGTCCAGCGAGGACGCAGCGCAGGCAGTGACACCACGAATGGCCAGGACACCGGTAATCACCGCGGTGGCCCTGACAGCACCTACAACCAGGAGCGTTAGTGTGAGCCCGATGAGCCAGGCGGCGCAGAACCTGAACTGGTTGATCACCAACTTCGTGGACAACACCCCTGGGGTGTCCCACACGGTGGTGGTCTCCGCCGACGGACTCCTTCTGGCGATGTCCGAAGGCTTCCCCCGCGACCGAGCCGACCAGCTCGCGGCCGTCGCATCCGGTCTGACCTCCCTCACCGCCGGGGCCTCCCGGATCTTCGAGGGCGGTTCCGTGACCCAGACCGTTGTGGAGATGGAGCGAGGATTTCTCTTCCTTATGTCCATCTCCGACGGCTCCTCGCTGGCCGTCCTCGCCCACCCGGATGCGGACATCGGTCTCATTGGGTACGAGATGGCACTTCTTGTCGACCGTGCCGGCACCGTACTCACGCCCGACCTCCGTGCGGAGCTGCAGGGGAGCCTTCTCAACTAGTAGACGTTCGGTGCGTTTTCGCGTCCCTTGGCCGTAAGGTTTCGAGACGCGGCTCCAGATTGATGGTGCCCGGCACAGTCGGAGGAGGAGTACGTGGCAGGCTCAGGAACACCCCCGGACGGTTCGTCATCGGCCAACTGGTCGCCTGGTCACGGCCAGGGGCAGGGGCCGCACGACGGGGCGCCCAACCGTTACAACTTCCCCTCCGCGCCCAGCCAGCACCGCAGGCCCTACCAGCAGCCGCAGCAGCCGGGCCCCCGCCAGAGCCCGTACGAGCAGCCTCACACCCCCAGGATCCAGCCAGTGCAACCACAGCGACGCGCCCCTGAACCGGCGCCCGCGGGTGCCGCGAGCAACCCCCTGGTGCGCCCGTACGCCATGACGGGCGGACGCACCAGGCCTCGCTACCAGCTCGCCATCGAGGCGCTGGTGCACACCACCGCCCAACCGCACCAGCTGCAGGGCCAGTTGCCCGAGCATCAGCGGATCTGCAATCTGTGCCGCGAGATCAAGTCAGTCGCTGAGATCTCGGCACTTCTCACCATTCCTCTCGGCGTCGCCCGAATCCTCGTAGCCGACCTGGCGGAGGCCGGACTTGTCGCCATTCACCAGCCCGGCGGCGACGAGTCCGCCGGCGGCCAGCCAGACGTGACACTGCTCGAAAGGGTGCTCAGTGGACTTCGCAAGCTCTAGCGGCGGAGCAACAGCTCGCTCCACCACCTCCGCGAAGATCGTGGTGGCGGGCGGCTTCGGCGTGGGCAAGACCACGTTCGTCGGGGCGGTCTCTGAGATCAACCCGCTGCGCACCGAGGCCGTCATGACGTCCGCCTCCGCGGGCATCGACGACCTCACCCACACCGGGGACAAGACGACGACGACCGTCGCCATGGACTTCGGCCGCATCACCCTGGACCAGGACCTGATCCTGTACCTCTTCGGTACGCCCGGACAGGACCGCTTCTGGTTCATGTGGGACGACTTGGTCCGTGGCGCCATCGGCGCGGTGGTTCTGGTCGACACCCGCCGTCTCGCCGACTGCTTCCCCGCCGTCGACTACTTCGAGAACTCGGGCCTGCCCTTCGTCATCGCCCTCAACGGCTTCGACGGCCACCAGCCGTACACGCCGGACGAGGTCCGTGAGGCGCTGCAGATCGGCCCGGACGCCCCCATCATCACGACGGACGCGCGGCATCGCGCTGACGCGAAGAGCGCGCTGATCACGCTCGTGGAGCACGCGTTGATGGCGCGGCTGCGTTAGCGGTCCTTACTTGTACGCCGCTGGGCCCCGCACCGTCAGGTGGTGCGGGGCCCAGTGTCTTTGTCTGCGGGCCGGGATGCCTGGGGCCCGCCGCTTCGCGGCGGATGTCGCCCACCCGCCCACCCGATCACCCTGCATCCACCCCTGAACGAACAAGCCTTCCCGCCCACCCACCCGATTGCCCCGCACCCGCCCCTGCACGAACAAGCTTCCCCCTGCGGGGTGACGGGTGGGCGGAAGGGGGCGTCTGCTCGTCCAGAGGCGGACGCGGGGTGAACGGGCGGGGCGGGGGCGCCTGTTCGTCCAGAGGCGGATGCGGGGTGAACGGGTGGGCGGGTGGGAAGGTCCGTCCGTTCAGGGGCGGAGTGCGGGGCGAACGGGCGGGCGGGGACGTCTGTTCGTCCAGAGGCGGACCCGGGGCGATCGGGTGGGCGGGTGGGAGCGCCTGTTCGTCCAGAGGCGGACCCGGGGTTAACGGGCGGGCGGGGGCGCCTTTTCGTCCAGGGGCGGAATCGGAGTGAACAGGCCGGCGGGAGATTCGTCGCCCAGCGGGAGGGCGGGGGCACAGCAGGGCCCCGCGCCGGTAGCGGTGCGGGGCCCTGGGGGTGTCGTGGGGCGGAGGGGCTAGCCCTGCCAGCTGTGCGGGGCGCGGAAGCCGGGCGAGCGCTCCAAGCGGCGCCAGCCGGCCTTGTCGCGGCCTCGGCGGGGCGTGGAGGCCTGCGCGGTGGCGGCGGCGCTACGGGCCAGCAGGATCGCCGTGATGGCGGCGACTTCCTCGGGCTCGGCGTGGCCCTTCTCGACGCGGATGTCGGGAGCGGGAGTGTTCATGTGCAGCGTTCTCCTTGTGGGCTACTGCAGGAATTACTGCGGGGGGTTGCCGTGCTTGCGGGACGGCAGGTCCGCGTGCTTGTTGCGGAGCATCGCGAGGGAGCTGATGAGCACCTCGCGGGTGGCGGCGGGGTCGATGACGTCGTCGACCAGGCCGCGCTCGGCGGCGTAGTAGGGGTGCATGAGCTCGGCCTTGTACTCCTTGACCATCTTCTGCCGCATGGCCTCGGGGTCCTCGGCCGCCGCGATCTGCCGACGGAAGATGACGTTGGCGGCGCCCTCGGCGCCCATCACCGCGATCTCGTTGGTGGGCCAGGCGTAGGTGAGGTCGGCGCCGATGGACTGGGAGTCCATGACGATGTAGGCGCCGCCGTAGGCCTTGCGCAGGATCAGCGAGATGCGCGGCACGGTGGCGTTGCAGTACGCGTACAGGAGCTTCGCGCCGTGACGGATGATGCCGCCGTGCTCCTGGTCGACGCCCGGCAGGAAGCCCGGCACGTCGAGCAGCGTCACGATCGGGATGTTGAAGGCGTCGCACATCTGCACGAAGCGGGCCGCCTTCTCGGAGGCCTCGATGTCCAGGACACCGGCCAGCGACTGCGGCTGGTTGGCGACGATGCCGACGACCTTGCCGTCCAGGCGGGCCAGGGCGCAGATGATGTTGCGCGCCCAGCGCTCGTGGACCTCTAGGTAGTCGCCGTCGTCGACGAGCTCTTCGATGACCTTGGCCATGTCGTACGGACGGTTGCCGTCGGCCGGGACCAGGTCGAGCAGGACCTCCGAGCGGCGGTCCGCCGGGTCGTCCGACTCGTGGGTGGGCGGGTTCTCGCGGTTGTTCGAGGGCAGCATCGCGATGAGGTAGCGGACCTCGGCGAGGCAGGTCTCCTCGTCGTCGTACGCGAAGTGGGCGACGCCCGAGGTCTCGGCGTGCACGTCCGCACCGCCCAGGCCGTTCTGCGTGATCTCCTCGCCGGTCACCGCGCGGACCACGTCCGGGCCGGTGATGAACATCTGCGAGGTCTCGCGGACCATGAAGACGAAGTCCGTGAGGGCGGGCGAGTACGCGGCGCCGCCCGCACACGGGCCCAGCATCACCGAGATCTGCGGGATGACACCGGACGCCTTGGTGTTGCGCTGGAAGATGCCGCCGTACCCGGCGAGCGCGGAGACGCCCTCCTGGATGCGGGCGCCGGCACCGTCGTTCAGGGAGACCAGCGGGGCACCGGCCGCGATGGCCATGTCCATGATCTTGTGGATCTTCGTGGCGTGCGCCTCGCCGAGCGCGCCGCCGAAGATGCGGAAGTCGTGGGCGTACACGAAGACCGTGCGGCCCTCGACGGTGCCCCAGCCGGTGATGACACCGTCGGTGTACGGCTTCTTGGCCTCCAGGCCGAACCCGGTCGCCCGGTGCCGGCGCAACTGCTCGACCTCCTGGAACGACCCCGCGTCCAGCAGCAGCTCGATCCGCTCGCGTGCGGTCAGCTTGCCCTTGGCGTGCTGGGCCTTCGTCGCCTTCTCACTCGGGCCGCGCAGCGCCTCGGCACGGATCGCGTGCAGCTCGGCCACGCGTCCACGCGCGTCGGTGGGCTCGCCTTCGGGAGAAGAAGCGGTGTCGTCCAAAACGGTCATGTAGTGACCTTACGAAGTGCACCTAGAGAAACGGACCGTCGACTCTGCACAGTCTCCGGCCCGTTTTCCTGGCACCCCCGAACAGAAGCCCTTCGCTGTCCACGCGAAGTGACTGCTCAGAGGCGTCTGCAGCTGTAGGGATTCCACAAAGGAGTGCGTGAGAGACAGCTCACAGGTGGCGGGGTGGGCCGTGTCTTTGCGTGATGACTTCGACGCGTACCGCTATAGGTTGAATGTTGAACTGAATCGCGTTAGAGTCAATCTCGTTGAACATTCAACAGATACCTCCCCCGCAGCTCGCAGCTCGGGCTTCCCGCCCGTAGCTCGTCCCCCAAGGAGCAGTCATGGGTCTCTTCGGCCGCAAGAACGAAACCGCCACCTCCCCCGCGATCCCCTCCGCCACCGGCACGGTCGCCGCC
This sequence comes from Streptomyces sp. NPDC050147, assembly GCF_040660195.1. Taxonomy (NCBI): domain Bacteria; kingdom Bacillati; phylum Actinomycetota; class Actinomycetes; order Kitasatosporales; family Streptomycetaceae; genus Streptomyces; species Streptomyces sp. NPDC050147. The sequence goes on from NZ_JBFALJ010000011.1 coordinate 179,800, forward strand.
CCGGTCAACCCGGAGCTGGCCGCCCTGACCGGCGAGTACGCGATCGACCCCTCGCACACGTCGATCGGCTTCGTCGCCCGTCACGCCATGGTCACGAACGTCAAGGGCTCCTTCACCGACGTCGCGGGCACGCTGCACCTGGACGGCACCGACCCGTCCCGCTCGACGGCCTCCATCGACATCAAGATGGAGAGCATCGACACCGGCAGCGCCGACCGCGACGGGCACCTGAAGAGCGCGGACTTCTTCAAGACCGACGAGTTCCCGGAGATGACCTTCCGCTCCACGAAGGCGGAGGCACTGGGTGGCGACGACTACCGCATCACCGGCGACCTGACGATCCTCGGCACCACGAAGCCGCTCGCCATCGACCTGGAGTTCAACGGCTCGGCCACGGACCCCTTCGGGAACCAGCGGGTCGGCTTCGAGGGCAAGGCGGAGATCCTTCGCTCCGAGTGGGGCCTCACGTGGAACGCCGCGCTGGAGACGGGCGGAGTGCTCGTCTCGGACAAGATCAAGCTGAGCTTCGACATCTCCGCGATTCGTTCCGGCTCCTGAGCCCGGGCGTTTGTGGGGGGGAGCCTTCGTGGCTCCTATACCGTTCGGGGCGTGGTCGAGTTCATACAGCAACTGCCCGCCCTGATCGGCGTGATCGTCGGTGCGCTCGGTTCGTACCTGGCGATCACCCGAGGGGACCGAGCCCGTTTCCAGCGTGAGCAGGCCGCCCGTTGGGAGGAGCGGCGCCTCGCCGTCTACGGCGACTACGCCCGCGTGGTGAAGCAGGCGGTCACCCTCACCTACCGCGTCGCGGCCCACCTCGGCAACGACCCGCACCCGCACCCCCTGTCCCCCGAGGAGGCGGCGCCCCACCTCGCGGAGGCCGCCATCGCGCGGGACCCGGCCGGTGAGGCGCTGTTGATGCTCGGCACTCCCGACGTGGTGGACAAGGCGCGAGTCTGGGTCCTCACCGTCGTCGAGATGGAGCGCTTCCTGCGCGACGGCATCCGGGATCCCGAGGCGTGGTCCACCCTCCTGGAGCGCCAGCGGACCACACGTGAGGGCTATTACCAGGCCGTACGGCGCGACTTGGCGCTTCCGCCCGGGCATTCGGGGAGCTGGCCGGTCTCACCGTCGCAGAACAATGCCTGAGCCTGCTTCACCCATTCACCCTTGCCCTTGCCCTTGCCCTTGCCCTTGCCCTTGCCCTTGCCCTGGGGCGCGGTCCAACTTCTAGCGTCACGCGCATGACCACACAGCAGGAACACCAGCGCAGGCTCGGCAGCGGGTTCGGGGCGCTGAGCACGGCGGACGACGTGCTCAAAGGGATCGACCTCTCGGGCAGGACGGCTCTTGTCACCGGCGGTTACTCGGGCCTCGGCCTGGAGATCACCCGGGCGTTCGCCCGGGCCGGCGCACACGTCGTCGTCCCGGCACGCAGGCCCGGCGTCGCACGCGAGGCGCTGCGGGGCGTGGACCGCGTGGAGGTGCGGGAGCTGGACCTGGCGGACCAGGACAGCGTCAGGCACTTCGCGGACCGCTTCCTGGCGGCGCACCGCACCCTCGACATCCTCGTCAACAACGCGGGCGTGATGGCCTGCCCCGAGACCCGCGTGGGCCCGCACGGCACCTGGGAATCCCACTTCGCGATCAATCACCTGGGCCACTTCGCCCTGACCAACCGCCTCTACCCGGCGCTGAGTCGGGGCACGGCCGCACGCGTGGTGTCCGTCGCCTCGTCCGGCCACTTCCTCTCCGACATCCGCTGGAGGGACCCTCACTTCCACGAGGGCTACGACCGCTGGCTCGCCTACGCCCAGTCCAAGACGGCGAACGCCCTCTTCGCCGTACATCTCGACTCCCTGGGCGCGGCAGGCAGCGGCCCACGGGCCTTCGCCGTCCACCCCGGCAGCATCCTCACGCCCCTCCAACGCCACATCCCCCGCGAGGAACAGATCGCGCAGGGCTGGGTGAGTGCCGACGGGACGCCGGCGCAGGGCTTCAAGTCGCCGGCGCGGGGCGCGGCCACTGCGGTGTGGGCGGCGACGTCGCCGCTGCTCGACGCTCATGGCGGCGCGTACTGCCAGGACTGCGATGTGGCGGAGCCCGCCATGACGCAGGACATGCTGATCGGCGGCGTCAAGCCGTGGGCGACGGACCGTGAGGCCGCGGCGCGCCTGTGGCAACTCTCCCTGGAGATCACGGGGTTGGGTGATCTGTCATCATGACCGCATGACGGCCCCTGACCCGCACGAGTGGATCACCATCGCGGCGTACGAGAACACCTCCGGCCGCCCCCGGCCCCCGGCGGCCGTCCGCGCTTGACTGCGTGAGCGGGGCATCGACTGGATGCCCTTCACGCCGGACGAGATGTACTGGGACCACATGTGCGGCCCCGGCCCCGACGGCCACTGGCGCGGCTCTTTCGTGATCCATGTCCGGGCTGACGCACTGCGCCCCCTGGGCCTGCATCCGGACCAGCCCATGTCCCGAGTCGTCGGCCCCTCGCCGCCGAAGTGGTGGCACGCGGCGGCAGAGCGGCGGTGGGGCCAGGGCCCTACGGCCGGACTGATGTGGTGTGAGTCAGGATCGCTTCCGCGAGCGGGCGCTGGACCGCCGGGGGCAGCGCGTGGCCCATGCCCGTGATCTCCACCAGGTGCGCGCTGCCGCCGCCGATGACTTGTGCCAGGTGGTGCGGGTGCGGGGGCGGGAACACCGGCTCGGCCGGGGCGGAGACGACGAGCGTGGGGACCTTCGTACCGGCCAGTTCGCCGGTGCGGAGCATGTGGGAGTCGTCGGCTCGGGCGTGGGCGGTGGAGGCGACGTGGGTGCCGGTGTGCTCGATGATCCGGCGCTCCAGTTCCCGGAAGTACGAATCGTCCACGTCGAGTTGGCGGCCGTTCAGGACGCGCCAGTGCTCCACCCTGCGGTCGAGCTCGGCCTCGACCCCCTTGTCCTCCACCGGCCGGGACCACATCTCCAGGACCTCCGGAGCGATGCCGGGGAGTTGACCTACGGGGATCAAGGTTCCGTCAGGTGCCACGTACGGAGTGTCGCTGAGCGCGCAGGTGCCGATGAGCGTGGCGCTGAGGACGTGCTCGGGGTGGTCGGCGAGGACCAGTTGGGTCAGCATTCCGCCGAGGGACATGCCCACCAGGTGCGCGCGCTCCACTCCCCAGCCGTTCAGGACGGCTATGGCATCCCAGGCCAAGTCGGTGACGGGGTAAGGGTGTTGGTCAAAGTTGGTGGTGGAGCGCCCCGTGTCCCGGTGGTCGTAACGGATGACCTGATGCCGGTCGGCGAGTGCGTCGACCAGGGCGTCGGGCCAGCCGAGACCAGATGCCTGGGCGCCCATGATCAGGAGCAGCGCGGGAGCGTCGGGCGCGCCACGTCGCTCCGTCCACAGGCGGACGCCCGGGGCGGCTTCGACGTACTGCTGCTGTTGTTGCTGTTGCCGCATGGGGTGACCTTCCGAAGCAACGAGGCGCTCGTTTAGACGATACGTATCGTCTCGTAAGCGCCTCGCCTGGTCAACCCCCGGACAGCCTCACCCCCGGTCAGCCCCGGCCGCCCCGGCCTCCCCGGTCAACTAGAACCCGCCACCCCCGAAGTCCCCGCCACCCCCGCCGAAGTCCCCGCCACCGCCCCCGAAGCCGCCTCCGAAGTCGCCGGAGTCGAAGTCCGAGCCCGAGTAGTCCCCGCCGTCGTATCCGGCGCCCGCGCCGAAGTCGCCGTACCCCGCGCCGTAGTCCGCCGCGTAGGCCGGGCTCGCCATCATTCCGCCCAGCATCGTGCCCACCAGCAGGCCCGGCAGCATGCCGCCGCCGAAGTAACCGCCGGCCCAGGGGCCGTAGGCCGGGCCCGCCTCCCAGTACGGGCGGCGCTCCCCGGACTCCGTGGCCACCGTCCGCGCCATGGGGTCCTCGCCGTCCGCGAGACGCGTCGCGTCCGCCAGGCACACCGGAACCGAGCGCTCGGCCCCGCCCGCCGGCGCCCACGGGGCGTCCTTCACCGACGGACCGTGCCGCGGGTCGAAGAAGCAGGGGGCGCGCCGCTCCGGCAGCGGGCGGCCCTCCCTGCGCGCGGCGAGCAGGGCGAGCGAGAAGCGGCCGTCCTCCAACGACTGGGTGACGGCCCGCACCTGTTCGGGCCGTTCCGCCGCCGCCATGAACGACTTCGCCTTCTCGTACGAGTCGAGGGCCCGTTCGTAGTCCGTGCGCATCGCGTCGTCCGCTCCCGCCTCCGCGGGATGGAAGTCGAGCCGGTCCAGCTCCTCGCCGTACGCCGTGATGTCCTCGTCCACCACGACCCGCAGCTTCTCCAGCGCGGCCCGCTCCTCCTCCAGCTTGCGCCGCCGGTTGCGCCGGACCACCGCGTACGCGGCCCCGCCACCCGCGACGAGCACCGCACCGACACCGATCAGCGCGCCCACGGGAGCGTCGCCGTCGGAGCCGGCCTCCCAGGACGCGGGCGCCGAGCCGCGGGCGTCCTTCACCGCCTGGTCGACGAAGGCGTTGAGCTGGGTCTTGGTGTCGCCCTCGTCCCCGTAGGTCGTGACGAGGTTCGAGACGGCCGCGTTGGACAGCACCTGCCGGTCGGCCTTCGCGTCGAACGCGTCGCCGAGCCGGATCCCGTACACCCCCGTCACGCCGGTCTCGGTGCGCAGCTTCTGGAAGAGGTCCTGCTTGGGGAAGTCGGCGGGCAGCACCGCCACGAACACGGGCTTGTCGGCGTCCTTGATCTTCTCCGCGATGGCATCCGCGTCGGCCCCGGACAGCTGGTCCGAGGCGGCCGGATCCACGTACACCGGGCTCTTCTCCCAGGCCTCGGCCACGGCCGGGACACTGGTGGCGGCCGCGGCCCCGGGCGCCGCCGTGAACGACACGGCACCCAGGGACACGAGAAGCCCGGACAGCGCGACAAATATTCGCTTCGCCCCATTGCTCATACTTCGAAGCTAACTCAGTCGCGCCCCCGACGGCGGTCCGTGAGCGCCCCATGTGCGGCGACTACTCCACGGGCTCGACGCCCGCCCGCAGCAGTCCGTAGGTGTACGCGTCCTCCAGCGCCTGCCAGGACGCCGCGATCACGTTCTCCGCCACCCCCACCGTCGACCACTCGCCGTCACCGTCACTGGTGGAGATCAGCACCCGGGTCGTGGACGAGGTGCCGTGCTTGCCCTCCAGGATGCGGACCTTGTAGTCGACCAGCTCCATCTTGGCGAGCTGGGGGTAGATCCGCTCCAGACCCACCCGGAGCGACCGGTCGAGCGCGTTGACCGGGCCGTTGCCCTCCGCCGTGGCGACGATGCGCTCTCCCTTGGCCCACAGCTTCACGGTGGCCTCGTTCGCGTGCGTGCCGTCGGGCCGGTCCTCGACGATGGCCCGCCAGGACTCGACGCGGAAGTAGCGGCGTGCCCGGCCCTCGGCCTCCTCGCGGAGCAGCAGCTCGAAGGACGCGTCGGCGGCCTCGTACGAGTAACCATTGAGCTCCCGCTCCTTGACCCGCTCGACGACCCGGCCCACCAGTGCCCGGTCGTCGCCGAGGTCGATCCCGAGCTCCTTGCCCTTGAGCTCGATGGAGGCGCGCCCCGCCATGTCCGAGACCAGCATCCGGATGCGGTTGCCCACCAGCTCCGGGTCGATGTGCTGGTAGAGATCCGGGTCGACCTTGATCGCGGAGGCGTGCAGGCCCGCCTTGTGGGCGAAGGCCGAAACACCCACATAGGGCTGGTGCGTGGAGGGCGTGAGGTTGACGACCTCGGCGATGGCGTGCGAGACGCGGGTCATCTCGCGCAGCGAGCCCTCGGGCAGGACCTGCTTGCCGTACTTGATCTCCAGGGCGCCGACCACGGGGAAGAGGTTGGCGTTGCCGACCCGTTCGCCGTAGCCGTTGGCGGTGCACTGCACGTGCGTGGCGCCCGCGTCGACGGCGGCGAGGGTGTTGGCGACCGCGCACCCCGTGTCGTCCTGCGCGTGGATGCCGAGCCGGGCGCCGGTGTCGGCGAGCACGGTCCCGACGATCGCCTGGACCTGGGCGGGGAGCATGCCGCCGTTCGTGTCGCACAGGACGACGACGTCGGCGCCGGCGTCGGAGGCCGTGCGGACGACGGACTTGGCGTACTCAGGGTTGGCGCGGTAGCCGTCGAAGAAATGCTCGCAGTCGACGAAGACGCGCCGCCCCTGGTCCCGGAGGTAGGAGACGGTGTCGCGCACCATCTCCAGGTTCTCCTCAAGGGTGGTGCGCAGGGCGAGCTCGACGTGCCGGTCATGGGCCTTGGCGACGAGCGTGATGACCGGGGCTCCGGACTCAAGCAGGGCGTTGACCTGCGGGTCCTTGGCCGCTGAGCCGCCCGCGCGGCGGGTGGCGCCGAAGGCCACGAGCTGGGCGTGCCGGAAGGTGATCTCTTGCTGCGCGCGGGCGAAGAACTCGGTGTCGCGGGGGTTGGCGCCCGGCCAGCCGCCCTCGATGAAGCCCACGCCGAAGTCGTCCAGGTGCCGGGCGATGGTCAGCTTGTCAGCGACGGTCAGGTTGATTCCCTCGCGCTGCGCGCCGTCGCGCAGCGTGGTGTCAAAGACGTGGAACGAATCGTCGGGTGTGCTGGTTTCCGTCATGCTGATCTGGCTCCTGTGTCGGATCTCGGTCTACCGGAATGACCGGCTCCACCGCCTCAATGATCCCCCGCGCTCCGCGTCCGGCTGATGTTGGGCCAGGAAACGAAAAAACCCCTCGTGGGTACGAGAGGTTTGCGCGCGGGTCGAGAGACGACGGTGTCCGCCCGTACATGGTGGTACGAGACGGTCACTGCGGACCGGCGCGCCTGCTGCCAATAATCATGGCGAACGAGAGCACGGTCGCAGCCTGCCACAGCCCGTACACACCGCGCTGCCCCGTCTCACGATGCGGGCATACGTGGACGTCGCGGGTGAACGAAGCGGGCGGCGCGTGAGACGCGCCGCCCGCCAGACGGTGAGGCGTCAGCGCACGTGGCGCACGAACGTGTCGTACCCGTCATTGGTGTCGCCGCTCAGCAAGGTCGCGTCGCCGCTGAGGAAGGCGATGCGATGGGCGTCCGCCGAGATGCCGCCGGGGGCGACCTGCGCCGAGGCCGCGCCGCCCGTGGTGTCCGGCGTGACGAGCGTGGTGGCGCCCTCCTTCAGGTCCCTCAGGTAGACGGGCCACTCCTTGCCGTACTCGGAACCGGCTTCGGCCAGCTCCGACAGATACGTCAGGTAGCGGCCGTCGGCGCTGATGGCGGGCGCGCGGGTGTAGACCTCGCCCGGGCCGCCCTGGGTGCCGTGGATGCGCTGGTTCTCACCGGACGCGAGGTCGTGCACGAAGACGTTCCAGGCGGCGTCGTCGTCGTTCGGGACGAGATGCGTGTCGCGGGACTCGAAGACGACGGTGCGGCCGTCGCCGCTGATGGACACGGACAGGGACTCCTTCTCGGTCTTGGACCCGTCGTGGGAACGGTCGACCTGCGTCACCTTGCCCGTCTTGCGGTCGCGCACCCACAGGTCGCTCCAGTCGTCGCCGCGCGGACCGTTGACGAAGGAGTTCGCGTAGGCGACGCGACGGCCGTCGTCGCTGACGGTCGGCGAGTGGGCGTTACGCTCCCCGTCGCCGCCCGTGTACGGGTGGCTGACCTTCTCGGTGGTGCCGGTCTTCCGGTCGCGCAGGAAGACCGCCGTGCCGTCGAACTGCGGACCGTCCGTGCTGAACACGGCGTAGCGGCCGTTCGCGCTCAGGGAGACGCCGCCCGAGCTGTCCCCGGGGTAGCCGTCGGGCAGCTCGACGTCGAGACGCTCGAACTTCTTCGTCTTGCGGTCGTAGAGCCGCACGTCGGTCACCGAGTAGGCGTCCGCGGGGCTGGTGATCATGGCGACGTAACGCCCGTCGGCGCTCAGTGAGGGCGTCCTGACGTCGCGCCCTTCGAGGGAGATCCGCTCGGTCTTCTTGGTGCGCAGATCGCGTACGAAGATGTCGTTCAGGCCGTTGGTGTCGCCCGCGACCAGGTCGGTGGCCGCGGAGTCGAAGGCGGCGAACCTGCCGTTCCGGCTGATCACGGCCCCCGCGGAGCGGTCATCGGCGGCCTTGCCGTCGGCCGTGACGCTGACGCCCTCGGTGCGGGGCGCGTCGGCGGCGGGCGCGGCGAAGGCGTCGGGCAGTGTCGTGGCGGTGACCGCGGCGACGAGTGCGGCGGCGGCCAGGGCGGCGCGGCGCTTGGTGCTGTGCATGGTCAATTCCCCCGTGGTTGCTCAGAGTTCCGTGCGAAGGACTTCCTCGGTTCGGTGCGTGCGAGGTCGGTTCCGGACCGCACCGAGGGCCCACAGGGATACAAGCGCACCACCAGGAAACCCACAATCCGCAGAAATGCGTACAACCTAGACGGGGGTCTTGGGGTCCTGCGGGCCTGCGCCGAGCGCTCCGTCCAGGAACTCCCTCACGTGCGCGAGGATTTGGTCACGTCCCGTGCCGCGCAGGCCGATCGCCACATGGATGGAGAAGCCGTCGAGCAGCGCCCGCAGCCGGGCCGCGAACCGGTCGGGGTCCAGGGCCGCGAACTCGCCCCGCGAGACGCCTTCGGCGAGCAGCGCCACGAGGTCGCGGTGCCAGGCACTCTCGATGGCGACCTGACGGTCTCGCTCGTCCTCGTCGGCGTTCAGCGAGCGGTTCCAGACCTCCAGCCAGAGCGTCCAGTGGGGGTCGCCGGGGGCGTCGGGGACGTACAGGTCGACGTACGCGTCGAGCCGCTCGCGGGCCGTGCCCCGGCGGGCGAGCAGCCGGCCGCGCTCGGCGCCGCGCGCGGACTCGCTCCACTCCAGGGTGCGCAGGAGCAGCTCGTCCTTGGTGCGGAAGTAGTAGAGGAGGTGGCCGCTGCTCATGCCGACCTCGCGGCCGAGCGCGGCCATGGTCAGCTTCTCCAGGCCGCGCTCGGCGATCATCTCCATGGCCGCGGCAAGGACGTCCTCGCGCGGGGGCGCGTTCTTCCGGCGGGCGGCCTCGGCCACGGGGACTCCTGCGGTGATTCGTCTGACGCCGGCCGCGCTGGACGCGCCGGCCTCGCTAGATCTTCGGCTGCTGCTGGGTGATGCAGTGGATGCCACCACCCCCGGCAAAGATCGTACGGGCGTCCACGAGCGTCACGGTCCGCTCCGGGAAGAGTCGGCGGAAGATGCCCGCCGCGATCTCGTCGCGCGGGTCGTCGAAGGCGCATAGGACGACGCCGCCGTTGCAGAGGTAGTGGTTGATGTAGGAGTAGTCGACCCAGCCCTCGTCGTCGGTGAGGACGGTCGGCGCGGGCACCTCGACGATCTGCAGGGCGCGGCCCTTGGCGTCGGTCTGCCCCCGCAAAACCCCGATGATCTCCTTGCTGACCTCGAAGTCCGGGTGGGCGGGGTCCTGCTGGGAGTGGACGAGGACGACGCCGGGTGCGGCGAAGGCGGCGACGATGTCGACGTGGCCCCGGGTGCCGAACTGGCCGTAGTCGCCGGTCAGGCCCTTCGGCAGCCAGATCGCCTTCCGCGTGCCGATACGGGCGTGGATCTCCTCCTCGGCCTGCTCGCGGGTCAGCCCCGGGTTGCGTCCTGGGTCGAGCTGAACGGTGTCGGTCAGCAGGACGGTGCCCTCGCCGTCGACGTGGATGCCGCCGCCTTCGTTGACCAGGGGCGAGGAGTGGACGGGCACGCCGGCCAGGTCGGCGACATGGCGGGCGATCTTCGCGTCGTGTTCCCAGCGGGCCCAGTCCTGGCCGCCCCAGCCGTTGAACGTCCAGTCCACGGCGGCCAGTTGGTCGCCCTCGCGTACGAAGGTGGGGCCGATGTCCCGCATCCACGCGTCGTCCAGGTCGCGCTCGACCAGCTCGACGTCCGGGCCGAGGAGCGCGCGGGCCGACTCGCTCTGGCCGGTCCCGACGACCATCGTGACGGGTTCGAAGCGGCGTACGGCACGGGCGACGGCAGCCCAGGCGGCCCGCCCCTCGGCGAGCTCGCGCTCGTCCGTGAAGGTGGGGTTGGGGCCCGGCCAGGCCATCCAGGTGCGCTCGTGCGGGGCCCACTCGGCGGGCATGCGGAAGGTCATGGTGATCCCTATGGAAGGACTGACGGGAGGTCTACAGGAAGTAGAGGCGATTGAGCGAGACCGAGTCGGCGGGCTCGGAGCGCACCGGGTCGCCGTCGAGCGTGACCAGACCGGAGCGCTGGTCGACGTCGATGGAGCCGGTGCGGGAGTTGAGCCGCAGGTCGGCGGGGCCGATGCCCCGCGTGCCCCGCACGGCGACGCGGCGCCGCCGGGTGGGCATCGTGTCGTTGCCCTGGTCGACGGCCGCCTGGGCGACGAAGGCCACCGAGATGTCGGCGGGCGTCGAGCCGTACGCGCCGAACTGCGGTCCCAGGACGAGCGGCTCGCACGTGTCGGTGGCGGCGTTCGGATCGCCCACGACGCCGTACGCGGGGAAGCCGGACTTCAGGACCAACTGCGGTTTGGCGCCGAAGAATTCGGGCCGCCAGAGCACGATGTCGGCCATCTTGCCGACCTCGATGGAGCCGACCTCGTGGGCGAGGCCGTGGGCGATGGCGGGATTGATGGTCAGCTTGGCCATGTAGCGCAGGACGCGCGCGTTGTCGTCGCCTTCACCGTCCCCGTCCATGGGGCCGAGCTCGGCCTTCATCTTCCCGGCCATCGCGAAGGTCCTGCGTACGGTCTCGCCCGCGCGCCCCATGCCCTGCGCGTCGGACGAGGTGATACCGATGGCGCCCAGGTCGTGCAGCACGTCCTCGGCGCCCATGGTCCCGGCGCGGATGCGGTCACGGGCCATGGCCGCGTCGCCCGGCAGATCGGTCTTCAGGTCGTGGACCGAGACGATCATGCCGTAGTGCTCGGCGACGGCGTCGCGTCCGAAGGGCAGCGTGGGATTGGTGGAGGAGCCGATCACGTTCGGCACGCCCGCCATCTTCAGCACGTTCGGCACGTGCCCGCCGCCGCACCCCTCGATGTGGAAGGCGTGGATGGTCCGCCCCTCCAGCACCTTCAGGGTGTCCTCGACGGACAGGCATTCGTTCAACCCGTCGCTGTGCAGGGCCACTTGGACGTCATGCTCTTCGGCGACACGCAGGGCGGTGTCGAGCGCGCGGGTGTGCGCGCCCATGTCCTCGTGCACCTTGAAGCCCGACGCCCCGCCCTCGGCGAGCGCCTCGATCAGCGGGGCGTCGTGCGAGGACGAACCCCGGCCCAGGAAGCCGATGTTGACGGGCCAGGCGTCGAAGGCGTTGAACGCGTGTCGCAGCGCCCAGGGCGAGTTGACGCCGACGCCCCACACGGGCCCGAATTCCTGCCCGATGATCGTCGTCACGCCTGAGGCGAGGGACGCCTCCATGATGCGCGGCGAGAGCAGATGGACATGGGTGTCCACGGCTCCGGCGGTGGCGATCATCCCCTCGCCCGAGACGATGGACGTGCCGGTGCCGACGACGACGTCGACGCCGTCCAGGGTGTCGGGGTTGCCGGCCCGCCCGATGGCGTGGATCCGCCCCTCCCTGATGCCGACGGACACCTTGCGGATGCCCTGCACGGCGTCGATGACCAGCACATTGCTGATCACGACGTCACAGGTCTCGCGCACGGCGGCGGCCTTCAGGTGCAGCCCGTCGCGGGCGGTCTTGCCGAACCCGGCGAGGAACTCCTCGCCGTGCCGCTGGGAGTCGGACTCGACGCGGACCGTCAGCCCCGAATCACCGAGCCGGACGCGGTCGCCGGCGCGGGGGCCGTGCGTGGCGGCGTACTCGTACGGGGTGAGGCGGCGCGGTTCGGCGGGGTGACCTCCGGGGCGGCTCATCGCTCGACCTCCTGCTCAGTCGTTTCCGGTACGCCGAGGTAGCCGCAGGCGGCGGCGCGGCGCAGGGCCTCTTCGCGGGCGCCCGGCGCGTCCAGCGGCCCGTCGACAAGGCCGGCGAAGCCGATCGCGATCCGCTCGCCGCCGATCGGAAGCAGCCCGACCTCGGCGCTCTCGCCGGGCCCGAAGCGGACCGAGGACCCGGCGGGCACGGCAAGGCGCATGCCGTAGGCGGCCACCCGGTCGAAGTCGAGGCGGGGATTGGCCTCGAAGAAGTGGAAGTGCGAGGTGACGGAGACGGGCACGGTCGAGGTGTTGCGCACGGCTAGCGTCGCGACAGGCGCGGGCTCCTCGTGCTCCGGCCCGGGGAGCAGTGCCCCTGGCGCCTCACTCCCCAGCCCCCCACCGATCGGCTGGGCGACGACCGCGAGCCGGGACCCGTCGTCGAAGACGGCCTCCACGTGCACCTCGGTCACCACATCCGCGACGCCCGGCAGGACGTCGTCGGCTCCGAGCACCGAGCGCGCACGCTCGACGGCCTCGGCGAGCCTGGCCCCGTCCCGGGCCGCCTCGCACACCGTGTCCGCTATCAGCGCGGTCGCCTCGGGGACGTTGAGTCTGAGGCCGCGCGCCTTGCGGGCCCTGGCCAGCTCGGCGGCCCCGAAGAGCAGCAGCCGGTCGCGTTCCGTGGGGGTAAGTCGCACGCCACCACACCTCCGTCGTTTGAACGACACTCTAACCACGAGATTGATTCGACGGAAACATTGACGGGTGAGCTTGACTCAGGTCACATTGAGCGGCACTCAAACCGTCGGACGGTGGCCTGTGTGCGCAGGCCGCCACGATCGAGCGTCAGGGGCACCCTCATGCCGATAGAACAGCGCGGAGTCGACACCATCCCGGACGGGGAGCGCACCAGCGGCCCCCGCGATCTCATCTCGATCCTGCTCGGCTCCAACCTCTGCCTGGGGGTGATCGTCTTCGGCTGGCTGCCGGTGTCGTTCGGCCTCGGCTGGTGGGCATCCGTCACGTCCGTGGTGGCGGGCACGGTCCTCGGCACGGCTCTCACGGCACCCCTCGCCCTGGTCTCTCTCCGCACGGGCACGAATCTCTCCACCTCCTCCGGAGCGCAGTTCGGCGTACGGGGCCGCCTGGTCGGCTCGGTCGTCGGCCTCCTGCTCTCCCTCGGCTACACCGCGCTGACCATCTGGATCGGCGGCGACGTGATGGTGGGCGTACTGCACCGCCTGACGGGAATGCCCGCCGGCGGCCTCTCGTACGGGATCGTGTACGCGCTGCTCGCCGCCGCCACGGTGACGGGCGCGGTCTACGGCTACCGGGTCCTGCTGCGCCTTTCGCGCGTCCTCGCGGTCGGCATGACGGCGCTCCTGATCCTCGGGACGGTCGCCTACGCCCCCGACTTCACGACGTCGGCCCTCCCCGAGGCGGGCGGCTACCTCCTGGGCTCGTTCTGGCCGACGTGGCTCCTCGCCCTGGTGGCGGCGGGGCTCAGCGGCCCGATCGCGTTCATCACGCTCCTGGGCGACTACACGCGCTACGTCTCCCCCGCCCGCCACACCTCGCGCACGGTGCTGCGCGCCTCGTGGACCGGCCTGCTCACCGGACTCCTCGTCCCCCAGCTCTTCGGTACGTTCACGGCGTACGCGGCGGGTGCGGCGCTCGACTACGCGGGCCCGCTGGTCTCGGCGTCCCCGACCTGGTACTTGATCCCGCTCCTCCTGGCCGCCTCCGCGGGCTCGGTCGGCAACGCGGGCCTGATGCTGTACTCGATGGGCCTGGACCTCGACGCGATCCTGCCGAGGGCGTCGCGGGCCCGCGCGACGTACACGGTGGCCGTGGTCGCCACGGGGTGCGTGTTCGTGGGCCACTTCGCGTGGGAGGCGCAGGACGCGATGACGTCCTTCGTCCTCCTCCTCACGGCGATCGGCACGCCGTGGGCGGTGATCACCCTCATCGGTTTCGCACGCTGCGGGGGCGTGTACGACGCGGAGGCGCTCCAGGTCTTCAACCGCCGCAGCCGGGGCGGGATCTACTGGTACCGGGGCGGCTGGAACGTTCCGGCGACGGTGAGCTGGGCGCTGGGTGCGGGGGTCGGCCTCGCGGCGGTCTCACTCCCCTCCTACGAGGGCCCGCTGCTCTCCCTCACCGGCGGGGTGGACTGCAGCTTCCTGCTGTCGGGTGTGGTGGGAGGAGTGATGTACGTGGCCCTTGAGCGAGGGCGGGCTCCGGAGCGTGAGCCTGAGCCGGCGGCGGAAAGTGGCCCCACGGTCCGCAGCCTCACCTGACGGAACGGGCCCCCCGCCCACCCACCCGATCACCCCGCATCCGACCCTGGCCGAACAAGCCTTTCCCGCCCACCCACCCGATTGCCCCGCAGCGATCAGCCATCGGTCGGCCGCAGGCGGCAGCGGGCGCGAGGGGACGTGTCGGTTTGTCCGCCCGGAGCACGGCTCGCGGGACTCCGGTGCCGCAGCAGCCCCGCGGCCACCGGACGATAGCGAGGACGGACACACCGGCGCGGCCCCGCCCCCACAACCGAACCGCCACCGCAACCCCGCAACCCCGCAGCGACGCAGCGACGCAGCGACGCAGCGACGATCCGCAGCCGACAAAGCAGAAGACCGGCCCCGGGAGATCACTCCCGGGCCCGGCCTCCACCGCGTACAGACGTAAGCCCTCAGCCGAGATCATGCATCCAGCCGTGCCGGTCCTCCGCCGTGCCCCGCTGCACGTCAAGCAGCGCCTCGCGCAGCCTCATCGTGACCGGGCCCGGCTCGCCGCCGCTCTGCGTCCACTCACCCGAGCGGCACTTGACCGTGCCCACCGGGGTGATCACGGCCGCCGTGCCGCACGCGAAGACCTCCGTCAGGGTGCCCTCGGCCGTGTCCGCCTGCCACTGGTCGATCGAGACCCGCGCCTCCTCCGACTCGTAGCCGAGGTCCTTGGCGACCGTCAGCAGCGAGTCCCGGGTGATCCCGGCGAGCAGCGAGCCGGTCAGGGTCGGCGTGACGATCTTGTCTCCGTACACGAAGTACAGGTTCATGCCGCCGAGCTCCTCGACCCACTTGTGCTCCACGGCGTCCAGGTAGGCGACCTGGTCGCAGCCCTTCGCCGCGGCCTCGGCCTGGGCGAGGAGGGAAGCCGCGTAGTTGCCGCCGGTCTTGGCGTCGCCCACGCCGCCGGGGACGGCGCGCACGCGGTCCTCCGACAGCCAGATCGAGACGGGCTTGACGCCACCGGGGAAGTACGCGCCCGCGGGCGAGGCGATGACGATGAAGAGATACTCGTTGGCGGGCTTCACGCCCAGGCCGACCTCGCTCGCGATCATGAAGGGACGCAGGTAGAGCGACTCCTCGCCACCGTGCGCCGGCACCCACGCCTTGTCCGCCCTCACCAGCGCGTCGCACGCCTCGATGAACGTCTCGACCGGCAGCTCCGGCATGGCGAGCCGCCGCGCCGACCGCTGGAAGCGCTCCGCGTTGGCCTCGGGGCGGAAGGAGGCCACCGAGCCGTCGGGGCGGCGGTAGGCCTTCAGGCCCTCGAAGATCTCCTGCGCGTAGTGCAGGACGTTGGTCGCCGGGTCGAGGGAGAGCGGGCCGTACGGCACGAGCTGGCCGTCGTGCCAGCCGCGGCCCTCCGTCCACTTGATCGTCACCATGTGATCGGTGAAGTGGCGGCCGAACCCGGGGTTGGCCAGGATCGCCTCGCGCTCCGCCTTGGACAGCGGGCTCGAGGTGGGCTTGAGCTCGATCGTGGGTGTCGGCGTCGTCGTCATGAGTACTAGTCCTTCACGGTGTGATGGTGACGGACCGCGCTCACGTCTGTACTCCTCGTACTAGGACGTCCGAGTAACCCTGCATTCCGCGGCCCCGCGTTCGATTATCGCTCGCGTGGCGCCGAGGAAGAAACAGCGTGAATGCGGCCCAGGGGTCGATGGTGGCACCCGGAGCCGCATACGAGAAGCCGCCGGGTCGTGAACCAGACCCGGCGGCTTCTGTGTCAGAGGGGTGAGCTACCGGGTCAGCCCGCTACTCGTACGGCGAGCGCGTCGCCGATCTGCTCGGTGGTGCGCACCGTGTCGCCGCGCTCCGCGAGGTCCGCGGAGACGGCGGTCTCGATGCGCCCCGCCTCGTCCTCGTACCCGAGATGACGCAGGAGCAGCGCGACGGACAGGACGGTGGCGGACGGGTCGGCCTTGCCCTGGCCCGCGATGTCCGGCGCCGAGCCGTGCACGGGCTCGAACATCGACGGGAATTCGCGGCTCGGGTTGATGTTCCCGGAGGCCGCGACGCCGATGCCGCCGGAGACGGCCGCGGCGAGGTCGGTGATGATGTCGCCGAAGAGGTTGTCGGTGACGATCACGTCGAAACGGCCCGGGTCGGTGACGAGGTAGATCGTCGCGGCGTCGACGTGGATGTAGTCGGTGGTGACGTCCGGGAAGTCCTTCGCCACCTCGTTGAAGACGTTCGTCCAGAGGTGACCGGCGTACGCGAGGACGTTGTTCTTGTGGACCAGCGTCAGCTTCTTGCGCGGGCGGGCCTGCGCGCGGGCGAAGGCGTCACGGACCACGCGCTCCACACCGAAGGCGGTGTTGACGGAGACCTCGGTGGCGACCTCGTGCGGGGTCCCGGTGCGGATCGAGCCGCCGTTGCCCGTGTACGGGCCTTCGGTTCCTTCGCGTACGACGATGAAGTCGATCTCGGGCTGGCCCTTGAGAGGGGTCGCCACACCCGGGAGCAGCTTCGACGGCCGCAGGTTGACGTGGTGGTCGAAGAGGAAGCGGAGCTTCAGCAGGAAGCCGCGCTCCAGGACGCCGGACGGGACCGAGGGGTCGCCGATCGCGCCGAGAAGGATCGCGTCGTACCGCTTGAGGGCATCGACGTCCGCGTCGGTGAGGGTCTCACCGGTCGCGTGGTAGCGCTTGGCGCCGAAGTCGAACTCCTTGGTCTCCAGCTTCACATCCTGCGGGAGGACGGCATTGAGGACCTTGAGCCCCTGGGCCACGACTTCCTGGCCGATTCCATCACCGGGGATCACTGCGAGATTGAGGATGCGAGAACTTGCCGACATGCCCAGCACCCTACGCTCCGTCCCAGGGGATGACACGAGCAGTCCGGCATGCGGACACCCCTGGTCACGCCATGCGGGCGCCACCACATGGCCACTCGCTCTTTACCCGCAGGCCTGGCGGGAGTTGGAGGTCACTGGGAAGTTCTCTCTCCATGGACACCCCCAACGTCGGCATACCGGAGCAACTCGCCGCCAGGATGAGCATGCCGGAGCAGCACGAGTACCTGCGCCGGAAGCTCTCCCGCCGCAAGGTCCTCGCCAGTTCGTTCGCCACCGCCGGCACGGTCGGTGGCATCGGCCTGCTCGCCGGCAGCTCGGGCAACGCCCACGGCGAGAGCGCGTCGGCGTCGAGCCCGCTGGCCGCTGCGTCCGCACCGTCCGCGCCCGTCAAGGTCGACGGCAAGCTGGTGGCGCCCTTCGCCCGGCACCTCGCCTTCGGGGCCGACCCGAAGACGCAGATGCGGGTCTCCTGGCAGGTGCCGTTCGCGGTCAGGTCCCCTTATCTGCGCGTGGGGCTCAAGCCGTGGGAGCTGAGCCGGAAGATCGAGGCGGAGGTGCGCGATCTGCACACCCCGTCCCTGTCGAAGAAGCTGCCCGCGGTCGAGCAGTACTACCTGCACGCGGCGCTGGACGGCCTGAAGCCCGGCACGACGTACTACTACGGCGTCGGCCACGACGGCTTCGACCCGGCGTCGCCCGAGCGGATGGCGACGATCGGCTCCTTCCGCACGGCGCCCGCGACACCCGAGAAGTTCGTCTTCACCGCCTTCGGCGACCAGGGCGTGAGTTACGACGCGCTCGCCAACGACCAGTTGATCCTGGGCCAGAACCCGTCCTTCCATCTGCACGCGGGCGACATCTGCTACGCGGACAGCACCGGGCACGGCAAGGAGTCCGACACGTACGACGCGCGCGTGTGGGACACCTTCCTCGCGCAGACGGAGTCCGTGGCGAAGTCGGTCCCGTGGATGGTGACGACCGGCAACCACGACATGGAGGCGTGGTACTCGCCGAACGGCTACGGCGGCCAGTCCGCCCGCTGGTCGCTCCCCGAGAACGGCTTCGATCCGAGGAACGCGCCGGGCGTCTACTCCTTCACGTACGGCAATGTCGGCGTCGTCGCGCTCGACGCGAACGACGTCTCGTACGAGATCCCCGCCAACAAGGGCTACACGGACGGCAAGCAGACCGCGTGGCTGGACAAGCGCCTCGGCGAACTGCGGGCGGACGAGGCCATCGACTTCATCGTGGTCTTCTTCCACCACTGCATGTACTCGACGGCGACGCACGGGTCCGACGGCGGAGTGCGCGACGCGTGGCTGGAGCTGTTCACCAAGCACCAGGTGGACCTGGTCGTCAACGGCCACAACCACGTCTACGAGCGCACCGACGCGATCAAGGGCGGCGAGGTCGGCAGGCCCGTGCCGGTCGGCGCGTCGACCGATCCGACGCGCGACGGCATCGTGTACGTCACCGCGGGCGGCGCGGGCAAGGACCTCTACAGCTTTCCGGCGGGCGTGAAGGACAGCTTCGAGGGGAGCGTCGAGGACCGGGACTCGGTCCTGTCGTTCCACTGGACGAAGTCGCGCCTTCCCGACCCGGACACCGTGGAGTGGTCACGGGTGCGGTACACCGGCTTCTCGTTCCTCGCGGTGGAGGTGACGGCCGGCGCGGACCCGAAGCTGACGGTCCACGCACTCGCCGAGAGCGGAGAGCGCGTGGACCACTTCGAGGTGGTGCGCGGCAAGTAGCGGGGCGCGGGCAGGTCAGTGACCTGTCTCGCCGCCGTTGTCCCTGCGGTCGAGTGCGCGCTGCAGGGCCGCGGCGGCGTTCTTGCGCTCGGAATCGTTCGTACGGGAGGCGTGTCGGACTCGGCGTGCGGTCGTCTCGGCCATGAGAGATCCACTCCTTGAGGGAAGGGTGATTTCGAGACGCCGGAAGAGGCGGGGAGCGGGAGCCACAGGGGTTGCCTGCACGGGGCTCCGGCTCACGACCGCCATTCGCTTGGTCGAGCGAGACGTTCGGCTTCTACAAAGCTAAGCGAGGACGGAGCGTCTGTCTCCACAATTACTCGGACTTCCTACTATCTGAGACGGGCTTCACTCCGCGCCCCTCATTCGGCCGCCCTGAGGTCGCGGATCAGTGTGTTTTCGGCTGAAGCCGGCAGGCGCCTTCGACTAGAAGACGTCCCCGTCCCGCCAGTCGATGAGAAGTTCGTGCGCCGGGTCGAGACCGGCGCCCCACAGGAGCGGGGGCTCCTCGTCCGGCATGTGGATCACGCCCTCCGCGCCGAGGGCGCCGACCGTGCCTTTCCACTCCTGCCAGCCGCGGGCGAGGTAGAGCCGCTGCCCTTCGTCCGACGCGGAGAGCGCGCCAAGGGCGTACGCCCGGTCGATCACGTGCTCGAGCGCCCCCATCACCTGGCCGCCGAGCCCCTGCCGCTGCCGGTCCGGGCGGACGGCGACCGCTTCGACGTAACCGATGCGCAGCGAACGGCCGTTGTGCAGGATGCGGCGCTGGACCACGGAGCCGTGCGCGAGGAGGAGACCGGAGTCGTCGTGCACGAGGGCGTGCAGCCCGCCGAGGCCGTGATCCCAGTCCGCGTCAGTGAAGTCCCCGTCGAACGCCTCGTCCATCAGGGCGCGGGCCGCGCGGAGTTCGGTGGGGTCGAGATCGCAGGTATGGGCCGTACGCAGCGTGGTCACCTCTCCACCGTACTCAGGCCGAACTTGAGTACGCACGCCGATTTGCCCACGCCCGGACGGCGGCAGAGTCGGTGCCATGAACGGCCTCTACGCTCTCAAGCCCTGGTACGCGGACCGGTTGTCCGGCGTACGCGGCGCGCTCGCCCGCCGCGAGGTGTCGCCCAACACCCTCACCACGGCGGGTGTGCTCTGCGCGGCGGGCGCGGCGGCGTCGCTCGCCTGGCTGCCGGTTCCGTTCGCGGCGCTCCCGGTGGCGGCGCTGCTCGCGGCCCGCCTCGCCTTCGCGAACCTCGACGGCGCGCTGGCGCGCGACACGGGCCGCACGACGCGCCGCGGGGCGCTCCTGAACGAACTGGGTGACCGGGCGGCTGATCTGGCCATGCTCGCGGGTTTCTCGACCCTGGCCCCGCTGTGGCTGGTGGCGACGGCGGGCCTCGCGGCGACGCTCCCTTCGTGGGTGTCGCTCGCGGGCGCGGCGGCGGGCGCGCCCCGCCTGAACGGGGGCCCGGTCGGCAAGACGGAACGCTGCGCCCTCGTGATCCTCGCGGCGGCTTCCGGGTGGTTCGTTCCGGTGCTCGCGGTGATCGCGGCGGGTTCGGCGCTGACGGCGGGGCTGCGGCTCGTGCGGCTGTGGCGGGAGTTGGGCCCGGCTCACCCGGAGGGTCGGCGATGAGCGCCGCGTTCATCGCCGGGGAGGCCGCGGGGCGCGCCGTGCCCGTGGTGGCCGGAGTGCTCGGCGTTGGTGGAGTGGCCGTCGCCGCGCTGCCCTCGCGGGTGCGGATGCGGGCCGAGCTGCGCAAGCGGTGGCGGACCTGGGCGCTGGCCGCGCCGCTCTTCCTCGGGGCGTTCTTCCTGGGCCGGGCGGGGGCGTTCGCGCTCGCGGCCGGGCTCGGGCTGATCGCTGTGGGTGAGTACGCGCGGATGGCGGGGCTGCCGCGGGGCGAGCGCGCGGTGCTCGCGGTGGCCGCCGTGGCGGTGCCGGGCATCGCCTGGGCCGCGCCCGGCGCCCTGGATCTGCGGACGGCGGGCGTGCTGCTGATCGCCGCCGCCGGTGCGGCCCTCTTCTCCGGAGATGCCGCGCAGGGCTTCACGCGGGCGAGCCGGACGGTCTTCGGGCTGCTCTGGATCCCCGTCTCGCTGAGCGGACTCGTACTGCTGGGCGACACGGCCGTGGCGGTGGGCGTCGCGGTGGCGTTCGGGGACGTGGGTGCGTGGTGCGGGGGTACGGCGCTCGGCCGCAGGGGCCTTCTCGCCCGGCCGCTGTCTCCCCTCTCCCCCAACAAGACCTGGGCGGGAGTCGTGGGCGCGGCCACCGCGACCGCCGCCGCGCTGGCCGCGGTCGGTGCGTTCTCCCCGGTGCTGTGGGCCGCGGTGCTCGCCGGCTGCGTACTCGGGGATCTCCTGGAGTCGATGGTCAAGCGCGAGGCGGGCGTGAAGGACGCGGGGAGCTGGCTGCCGGGGTTCGGCGGTCTGCTCGACCGGATCGATTCGCTGCTGGTCGCTCTGCTTCTGACGATGGTGGTGACGCTGTGAGGGTTCGTACGACGTTTTCAGCCTGTCATGGGGGTCCCTCCCTGCTCCTTAAGAGCTTGGGGGAGATTGAGGACGGACTCGGCGGAGCCGGTGACCGACGGCGCCCGAAGCGGGGCGCGGCCCGTCTGCGCCGTGCCCTGTGGTGGACCCTCCTCACCCTCACCGGCGGTGTCGAGCGGCGCGGTCGACTCCCGCGCGGTGGCTGCGTGGTCGTGGCGAATCACTCATCGCACGCGGACACCGCCGCCCTCCTCGCCGCACTGGACGCCCGCCACGCGCCCGCGATAGGCGCCGCCGCGGACTACTGGTTCGCCTCCCCTTGGCGGCGGCGGATCTGCAGCCGCCTGGCCGCGGGGTTCCCCGTACGCCGTACGGGAGGCGGCATGGACGACCTGCTGTCCAGGGCGGACGCCCTGCGCGCGGGCGGAGCCGTCGTTCTCTTCCCCGAGGGCACCCGCGCACAGGCCGGCGAACTAGGCGCCTTCCACAAGGGCGCTCTCGTCCTCGCCCGGCAGGTGGACGTGCCCGTCGTCCCGGTCGCCATCGCGGGCACGGACCGTCTCCTGCCCAAGCACGGCAGGCTCCGCCCCGCCCTGGTGCGGGTCGCCATCGGTGAGCCGCTACCCGCGTCGGCCACCCCCGGGGAGGCCCGCGACGCGGTGGCCGCGCTGTATCGCCGTACGACGCAGGAACCCCTCGCCGACTCCCCCGCGCGCAAGCGGATCGCGGCGGTCGCGGCCTCCCGCCGGGGCCTCGCCGCAGGCTTCGTCTGGGCCTTCGCGGAGGCGCTGAGCTGGCCCCTGATGCCGGAGCTGTTCCTCGCCATCGCCTGCGTGGCCATGCCGCGCCGGGCCCTGAAGCTGTCCCTCACGGCGCTCGCGGGCAGCCTGGCGGGCGGGCTGCTCGCCCTCCACCTGGGCGCTTCCGGCGTGCAGTCGCCCCATCCGCTCACCACGGACCGGATGCGCGCCGAGGTACGTGCCGAGCTCGCCGTCGAGGGCGCGGCGGCCGTCCGCCACCAGCCCTGGAACGGCATCCCCTTCAAGGTGTACGCACGCGAGGCAGGCCGCGCCGACATCGCGCCGCACGACTGGCTGGCCCACTCGGCACTGTCCCGCGGCTCCCGCACCCTCACGGTGGGCCTCGCCTTCGGGGCCTTCGGGTTCCTCGTCCACAGGCTCCGACGGTTCTACGGGCTGTATCTGGCCTTGCTGGGTGGCGGATTCACGCTCGGGCTCTCATTGATCGTGACGGGATGGAGCTGACCGGGGCACACTCATGAACATGGCTGACGAGACCGCAGAACGGCCCTGGACCCCCATCCACGGCGAGCCCTACCGCTCCGTTCCGTACCGCCCCGAGCGCATGCCCGAAACCGAATCCCTCGCGCACGCGGCCGAGTTGAGGGCACGGATGCAGGAGCGGCGCACGGTGCGGCAGTTCGCCCCCGACCCCGTACCGGCACAAGTCGTGCGGGACGCCATCGCGTGCGCGGCGACCGCGCCGTCCGGCGCGCACCAGCAGCCGTGGACCTTCGTCCTCGTCCAGGATCCGGAGATACGCCGCCGTATCCGTGAGGCCGCCGAGCACGAGGAGCGCGTCTCGTACGACGGGCGCCTCGGCGAGGAGTGGCTGGCGGCCCTGCGTCCGCTCGGCACGGACGAGGTGAAGCCGCATCTGACGGACGCGCCCGCGCTGGTCGTCGTCTTCCAGCAGCGCTACTGGCTGGGCGAGGACGGCACCAAGCACAAGCACTACTACGTCGACGAGTCGGTGGGCATCGCGGTGGGGATGCTGCTGTCCGCGCTGCACCTGTCGGGCCTCGCCGCGCTGATCCACACGCCGAGCCCGATGCGGTTCCTGTCGCAGGTGCTCGGCCGGCCGGAGAACGAGAAGGCGTTCGCGGTGATCCCGGTGGGCTATCCGGCGCCGGACTGCCAGGTCCCCGATCTCGTGCGGAAGTCGCTGGATCAGGTGCTCGTGGAGGTCTGAGCGGAGACCAGCTGACGCTCCATGGACGGGTAGTCCGTGTACCCCTCGGCCCCGTGGGTGTAGAGGTGCGCCGCGTCGATCTCCTGGAGCGGCGCGTTCGCCGCGAACCGCTCCGGCAGGTCGGGGTTGGAGATGAAGGCCCGCCCGTACGAGACGAGGTCCGCCAGGCCTTCGGCGAGGACCGCCTCGCCCGCCTCCCGCGTGGTCGGGTCGCCGTTCTCGCCGACGTTGCCGATGAGGGTGCCGTGCCAGTGGGGGCGCAGGTCGGTGAGGGCCGGGTAGCTGTCGTTGTCGGTGAGGTGGAGGTAGGCCAGGCCCAGGCCGTCGATCTCGTCGAGCAGCGCGCGGTAGACGGGGCCGGGGTCCGCCTCCACCATGCCGAACTGCGGGTTGCCCGGCGAGAGGCGCAGGCCGAGCCGCTCGGCGCCGATGGCGTCGGCGACGGCGCGTACGACCTCCACGGCGAAGCGGATGCGGTCGGCGATCGTGTTCCGGCCGTACGCGTCGGTGCGGAGGTTGGAGTTGTCGGCGAGGAACTGGTGGATCAAGTAGCTGTTGGCACCGTGCAGTTCGACGCCGTCGAAGCCCGCGGCGATGGCATTGCGGGCGGCGTCCGCGAAGTCCTGGACCGCCGTGCGGATGTCGTCGAGGCTCATCTCGCGCGGGGTGACCGGGTCGGCCTTGCCGCCGTCACGCACGTGGACGCGGCTCGGGTCGACGAGCACGGCGGACGGCGCCGCGGGCGCGTCCTCGTCGATCCGGGACAGCGGGTGCCCGTGCCGGCCGCCGTGCATCAGCTGGGCGTAGATCCGGCCACCGGCGGCGTGCACGGCTGCGGTGACCCGCCGCCACCCCTCGATGTGCGCGGCGGTCTCAAGGCCGGGGAAGCGCCAGCCGCTCTGGCCCCGGCTGCTGGGCCAGATGCCCTCGGTGACGATGAGGCCGGCGCTGGCGCGCTGGGCGTAGTGGTCGGCGACCACGGGCAGCGGGGTGCCGTCCTCGGTGGCACGGTGGCGGCTCATGGGAGCCATCACGATGCGGTTGGGGAGGGGCCCGAGGGGGCCCGCGGAATACGGTGCGAGAAGCGAAGTGTTCGTCATGCCGGAACGGTAGAAGTTGACACTGGTGTCAGATTCAAGTGCGAAGGCACTTCAAGTGCGGAGGTACGCGTGACATGAGGATCGGCGAGCTGGCGAAGCGTACCGCTGTGAGCGAGCGGTCCCTGCGCTATTACGAGAAGCAAGGCCTGCTGCCCGCGGACCGCACATCCGGCGGCCACCGCGACTACCCGGAGGCGGCCGTCGACCGGGTCGTCCGCATCCAGGAGCTGTTCGCGGCGGGCCTGTGCAGCGCGAAGATCGTGCAGCTCCTCCCGTGCATGCGGGACCAGGACGGCGGCCCGTCGGAGACGGCGACACCATGGCTGGTGGACCAGCTGTCGGTGGAACGGGCCCGCATAGACGGCATGGTCGAGGAGCTGCTGCGGGCACGGGAGGTCCTGGACGAGGTGATCTCGGCGGCGTCGGAGAAGAGCAACGCCTGATCAGCTCGAGTCCCGGCCCCCACCCTCAACGCCAATTCCCAACCCCTAACCCCTAACCCTTGAACACTCATTGACCGGTTAGGTCGTCACGTGCTCTACTCACCCTGAGGCAACCACCAAACTGCACTTGAGGGGTTAGACATGAGCAGCAAGACCCACCACCGCTCCACCACCGTCCGAGGCCACGAGATCTCCTACCGCGAGGCGGGACCCGCCGACGCCCCCGTCCTCCTCCTGCTGCACGGCTTCCCCACCAGCTCCCACATGTTCCGCGACCTCATACCGCTCCTCGCCGACCGCTACCGCGTCATCGCCCCGGACCACATCGGCTTCGGCCGCTCGGCCACGCCCTCCGCCCGGGACTTCACGTACACCTTCGCCGAACTCGCCGCCCTCACCGCGGAGTTCACCGAGCAGCTGGGGCTCACGCGTTTCGCGCTCTACGTCCAGGACTACGGCGCGCCCATCGGTCTGCGCCTCGCGCTCGCACACCCCGAGCGCGTCACCGCGATCGTCACGCAGAACGGCAACGCCTACGAGGAGGGCCTCGGCACCGAAGCCTGGGCGCCCGTCCTCGCCTACATCGCCGACCCGAACGAGAAGACCGCCGCGCCCGTACGGGAGATCCGTTCCCCGGAAGGCATCAAGTGGCAGTACACGCACGGCGTCCCGGACCCGACCCTGGTCAGCCCCGATGCCTGGCTGCACGATGCCGCGCTGATGGCGCGCGAGGGCCAGGACGAGATACAGCTCTCCCTGATCGGCGACTACGGCAGCAACATCGAGCTGTATCCCGCGTTCCAGGAGTACTTCCGTGCCTCCCAGGTCCCGCTGCTCGCGGCATGGGGCGCCCACGACGAGGTCTTCGTGCCCGAAGGCGCCCTCGCCTTCCTCCGTGACCTGCCGGAGGCCGAAGTGCACCTCCTGCCCACCGGCCACTTCGCCCTGGAGACCCACGCGGCGCAGATCGCCGGTCTGATCGACGACTTCCTGACCCGGCGCCTGCCCTGACCCGGGAAACAGCACCGCCCCCGACCGGGGTGGGGCCCAGGTCGGGGGCGGGGTTCAGGGGGGCCGAGGCCCCGGGGGGCGTCAGCCCATGTGCGGGTACGAGTAGTCCGTCGGCGGGACCAGCGTCTCCTTGATGGCGCGGGTCAGCGTCCAGCGCTGCAGGTTCTGCGGGGCGCCCGCCTTGTCGCAGGTGCCGGAGGCACGGCCGCCGCCGAAGGGCTGCTGGCCGACCACGGCACCGGTCGACTTGTCGTTGATGTAGAAGTTGCCCGCCGCGTAGCGGAGCTTGTCCATCGTGTACGCGGCCGCGGCGCGGTCGTTGGCGATGACCGAGCCGGTGAGGGCGTAGTCCGACACCGACTCCATCTGGGTCAGCATCTCCTCGTACTTGTCGTCCTCGTAGACGTGGATCGCCAGGAACGGGCCGAAGTACTCGGTCGTGAAGACCTCGCTGGCCGGGTCCGAGCACTCGACGACGGTCGGACGGATGAAGTAGCCCACCGAGTCGTCGTACGTGCCGCCCGCGACGATCGTGCAGGACGGGTCGGCCGCCGCGCGGTCGATGGCCGCCTTGTTCTTGGCGAACGCACGCTCGTCGATGACCGCTCCGATGAAGTTGGAGAGGTCCGTGACGTCGCCCATCTTGATGCCGTCGACCTCAGCGGCGAACTCCTCGCGGAAGCCGTCGTTCCAGATCGAGGCGGGGACGTACGCACGCGAGGAGGCGCTGCACTTCTGGCCCTGGAACTCGAAGGAGCCGCGGGTCAGGGCCGTCTTGAGGACGGCGCGGTCGGCGCTGGGGTGCGCGACGACGAAGTCCTTGCCGCCGGTCTCGCCGACCAGACGCGGGTACGTGCGGTAGTTGGCGATGTTCTCGCCGACCGTCTTCCACAGGTGCTGGAAGGTCGGGGTCGAGCCGGTGAAGTGGATGCCCGCCAGGTCGCGGTGGGTCAGGGCCACCTCCGAGACTGCGATGCCGTCACCGGTGACGAGGTTGATGACGCCCTTGGGCAGGCCCGCCTCCTCCAGGAGCTGCATGAGCAGCACGGCGGCGTGCGTCTGCGTCGGGGACGGCTTCCACACGACCACGTTGCCCATGAGGGCCGGGGCGGTGGGGAGGTTGCCCGCGATCGCGGTGAAGTTGAACGGCGTGATCGCGTAGACGAAGCCCTCCAGCGGGCGGTGGTCCAGGCGGTTCCAGACGCCGGTCGCGTTCGCCGGGGGCTGCTCGGCGAGCAGGTCACGGGCGTACTTGACGTTGAAGCGCCAGAAGTCGATCAGCTCACAGGGCGTGTCGATCTCGGCCTGCTGGGCGGTCTTCGACTGGCCGAGCATCGTGGAGGCGGCGAGCGTCTCGCGCCACGTCGTGGAGAGCAGCTCGGCGGCGCGCAGGATGATCGCGGCGCGGTCGTCGAAGGACATCGCGCGCCACGCCGGAGCGGCGGCGAGGGCCGCGTCGATCGCGTCCTGGGCGTCCTGCTTGGTGGCGCCGCGGCCGGTGCCGATGACGGACTTGTGGTTGTGCGGCTGCACGACCTGGAAGGGCTCACCGCCACCGAGGCGCTTGACGCCACCGATGGTCATCGGCAGCTCGATGGGGTTCTCGGAGAGCTCCTTGAGCTTGGTCTCGAGGCGGGCACGCTCCGGGGAACCGGGGGCGTAGCCGTGCACCGGCTCGTTGACCGGCGCGGGGACCTGGGTCACAGCGTCCATGAGTTCCGTATCTCCTTTAGGGGGGTCGGGGGAAGTCGGGAAGGAGCGCTCAGCCCTTGGTGAGGATGGAGCGGGCGAAGAAGAGCAGGTTGGCCGGCTTCTCCGCGAGGCGGCGCATGAAGTATCCGTACCAGTCGGTGCCGTACGCGGTGTAGACACGCATCCGGTGGCCCTCGGCCGCGAGCCGCAGGTGCTCGTCGCTGCGGATGCCGTACAGCATCTGGAACTCGTACTCGTCCAGTTTGCGCCCCGCACGCCGCGCGAGCTCCTGTGCGATGGAGATCAGGCGCGGGTCGTGGGACCCGATCATCGGGTACCCGTCGCCCTCCATGAGGATGCGCATGATCCGTACGTACGCCTTGTCGATCTCCGCCTTGTCCTGGTACGCGACCTCGGCGGGCTCCTTGTAGGCGCCCTTCACGATGCGTACGCGGCTGCCGGCGGCGGCCAGGCGGCGGGCGTCGTCCTCGGTGCGGAAGAGGTAGGACTGGATGACGCAGCCGGTCTGCGGGAAGTCCTTCCGCAGCTCTTCGTGGATGGCGAACATCGAGTCGAGGGTGGTGTGGTCCTCGGCGTCCAGGGTGACCGTGGTGCCGATCGCGGCGGCGGCCTCGACGACCGGACGGACGTTGGCGAGGGCCAGCTCGTGACCGCCTTCGAGGGACTGCCCGAACATGGACAGCTTCACGGACATCTCGGCCTTGGCGCCGAGGCCGAGGTCCTTGAGACGCTCGACGAGCTCCAGATAGGCGTCACGCGCGGCGGCGGCCTGCTCGGGCGTGGTGATGTCCTCGCCGACGACGTCGAGGGTGACCTCGAGGCCCTTGTCGGCGGCGTCCGTGATGATCGGCACGACCTGGTCCACGGTCTCACCGGCGATGAAGCGGGCGACGACCTGCTTGGTGCCGGGGGCCGCCGAGACGAATCGGCGCATCTGGTCGCTGCGCGACGCGGCGAGGATCACGGGACCCAGCACGGGCACCTCCACGGAGAGTAGAAACAAGGCCTTACCTGGTCAGTCGTAACGAACCGGTACGGCACGGAGAACCACCGTGAAACTTAAGGATCCCGCCGATCCGGTGCCATCGACAGCTGTCACGCATCCGTGCCCTGGATCTCAGACATCTGTCTGAAGGCGGGGGCGAACTACGTCAGAATGGACAGCGTGAAAGGCGATTACCAGGAACTGGTCGACGAGATCTCAGCCCTGCTCGGCGCCCCCGCGACGCTGGAGAACCGCGATTTCGAGCTGATCGCCTTCGGCGCGCACGACAGCGGCGGCGGCGACAGCGACTTCGACGCGGCGGCCCTGGACCCGGTGCGCACCCGCTCGATCCTCACGCGCCGCTCCACGACCGGGGTCCGCACCTGGTTCGAGAGCTTCGGCATCACCCGCGCGACGGCCCCGGTCCGCATTCCGCCCACCCCGGAGGCGGGCGTCTACCGCGGTCGGATCTGCCTTCCCGTACGGCATCGGGGGTTCGCCCTGGGATACGTATGGCTGCTCGACAACGAGCCCGGACCCACGGAAGCCCAGCTGGCCGCCGCCATGGAGGTCGCCGCCCGCATCGGCGCGCTGCTCGCCGACGAGGTGCAGGCGGGCGCCGATCTGACCCGGGAGTTCCGCGCGGTCCTGACCGCCGAGCGCGGCTGGCAGCGGGACATGGCCGTGGCCGACCTGCGTACGGCGCTCGGCCCGCGCGGCGAGGGCCTGCACGCGGTGGTGTGCGTGGCCCCCTGGCCCTCCGCGGACCCCGATTCGGCTCCCTCGGTCCGTACGGTGCAGGGGGCCACCGCCCTGTGCACGGTGCCCTGGGGCACGGCGGGCCAGAGCCTCGCGGTCCTGGTCCGGCTGCGCTCGGCGGACGTGCTCACCCCTGCCCTGTCTGCGGCCACGCGGCTCCTGGAGGCGGCGAAGGACGCGGCGGCGGGCATCGCGAACGCCCGGCACGGTCTGGAGGAGCTCGGGGCCGCCTGGTGGGAGGCGTCGACGGCGGCCCGCGCGGCCCGCGCCGAACCGCGCTTCGCCCCCGTGGCCCAGTGGGCGGAGGTGGGCCCCTACCGCCTGCTCACCTCGCTGCCCGCCGAGGCCGCCGAGGACCCGGCGGCCCGCGCGCTGCTCTCCCCCGCCCACCGCGAACTGGCCCGCACCGCGGAGGTGTTCCTGGACTGCGCGGGCCAAGCGGGCCGCGCGGCGGCGGAGTTGGGAATCCACCGCCAGACGCTCTACTACCGTCTCTCCCGCGTGGAGCAGCTCACGGCCCTGGACCTGGACGACGGCGAGGACCGGTTGCTGCTGCACATGGTTCTGAAAGCGTCACGACTGTAAGAGCGCGGCTACAGACGGCTTCTGACGTGACCATGGCCGAGTAGCGTCTCCTCTTGATCACTCAGCCATTCCACAGGGGAGACGTAACACCCGATGAAATTCACGTTGTTGGCACCCGCCGTCGCCGCCGTCGCCCTTGCCGGCACCACCCTGACCAGTGGTGTCGCCATGGCGCAGACGCCGTCGGCGCCGGTGTCCGCCGCCGCCGCCGCGGCGCCCTACTGCGGCAACGGCCTCACGAACGTGCCGGCCAAGGAGAGCGTCAAGATCCGCTCGACGCCGAAGGTGAAGGGCACGGCCCTCGGAGTGTGGGGCAAGGGGCAGAAGGGCTTCATCTGCAACGACGGCAAGTCGATCAAGGGCGAGAAGTACACGCTCTGCGGCAAGACGAGCACCGAGTGGCTCTACGGCATCAACAACAGCACGAACGTGAAGGGATACGTCCCCCGTGCGTGCATGAAGTGGTAGCCAGGAACGGCTCGTCGGCATGACCGGCAGTGGTGCGGGTGGCTCGAAGCCGCCCGCACCACTTCTGCTTTCAGCCCCTCCGTCACTCCCCCGGGCGTCCGCCCAGGGCAGCCGGACAAACGCCGGACGGGCTGGAGAGGTCCAGCCCGTCCGGGGTCCCGCCAGCTCCTTGAGACCTCAGGGAGTTTTCCGGGACCCTAGTCCGTGAGGTTCACCGCGCGAGCGGACTCCGCACCGATCTCCTCGGCCAGTTCGTTCAGCACCGCCTGCGGGACGGTGTCATCCACCGTGAGGACGGCGAGCGCCTCGCCGCCCACGTCAGCGCGGGCGACCTGCATGCCGCCGATGTTGATGCCCGCCTCGCCGAGGACACGGCCGACGGTGCCGACGACACCGGGACGGTCCGCGTACCGCAGGACGACCATGTGCTCGGCGAGCGCCAGGTCGATGTCGTACCCGCCGATGGCGACGATCTTCTGCAGGTGCTTGGGTCCGGCCAGCGTGCCGGAGACCGAGACCTCCTCGCCGCCGGTGAGCGTGCCGCGCACCGTGACCACGTTCCGGTGGTCCGGGGACTCCGAGCTCGTGGTGAGGCGGACCTCGACGCCACGCTCCTGGGCGAAGAGAGGCGCGTTCACGTAACTCACGGTCTCGTCGACGACGTCCTCGAACACGCCCTTGAGCGCGGAGAGTTCGAGCACCTTCACGTCGTGCTGGGTGATCTCGCCGTACACCTCGACGTCGAGGCGGGCCGCCACCTCGCCCGCGAGGGCGGTGAAGATCCGGCCGAGCTTCTCGGCGAGCGGCAGACCCGGACGCACGTCCTCGGCGATGACGCCGCCCTGGACGTTCACCGCGTCCGGGACCAGCTCACCGGCGAGGGCGAGGCGCACCGACTTGGCGACGGAGACACCCGCCTTCTCCTGTGCCTCGTCCGTCGAGGCTCCGAGGTGCGGCGTGCAGACGACCTGGTCGAACTGGAAGAGCGGGGAGTCCGTGCAGGGCTCCTTCGCGTACACGTCCAGACCGGCGCCCGCGACGCGGCCCTCCTTCAGCGCGGAGTACAGCGCCTCCTCGTCGACGATCCCGCCGCGCGCGGCGTTCACGATGCGGACGGAGGGCTTGACCTTGTGCAGGGCCTCGTCGCCGATCAGACCGACCGTCTCGGGGGTCTTGGGCAGGTGCACGGTGATGAAGTCGGAGACCTCGAGCAGCTCGTCGAGGCTGAGGACCTTGACGCCCATCTGCGCGGCGCGCGCGGGCTGTACGTACGGGTCGTACGCGACGACCTTCATGCCGAAGGCGCTCATGCGCTGGGCGACGAGGGCGCCGATACGGCCGAGGCCGACGACACCGAGGGTCTTCTCGGCGAGCTCGACGCCCGTGTACTTCGAGCGCTTCCACTCGCCGGCCTTGAGCGCCTGGCTGCCCTGGGGGATGTTGCGGGCCGTGGCGATGAGCAGGCCACAGGCGAGTTCGGCGGCGGTGACGATGTTCGAGGTGGGTGCGTTCACCACCATCACGCCCGCCTTGGTGGCGGCGGACACGTCGACGTTGTCCAGGCCCACACCCGCGCGGGCGACGACCTTCAGCTTCTTGGCGGCCGCGATGGCCTCGGCGTCGACCTTGGTCGCGGAGCGGACCAGAATCGCGTCGACGTCGGCGATGGCGGGCAGCAACTCGGCGCGGTCCGCGCCGTTGCACTGACGGATCTCGAAGTCCGGGCCCAAAGCGTCGACAGTCGCGGGCGACAGCTCTTCAGCGATGAGTACGACCGGTTTGCCGTTGGCAGCAGTGCTCACGTGAGTCCTCACAAGTCCAATGCGGACGGCCGTCCCGACGGCCGCATGCGGTGGAGGGTGCTAGCCGCGTGGAAGACGCACGACGCTGTGGGCCTGACGCGTTTGTTGAAAGCAGTGTAGTGGCGCGGCGGGGGCCGTCTTACGCCTCCGCGGAAGGATCACTCGTCCGTGGCTGGACGAGGTGGACAACGCCGGAGGGAGATCGCTCCCTCCGGCGTTGTCCTCAGTGCCTCAGGCCTCTTCGTCGACCCACGACATGAGCTTGCGGAGCTCCTTGCCGGTGGTCTCCAGGAGGTGGTTCTCGTCCTGGGTCTTGTACTCGTTGTACTTCTTCAGACCGCCGTGGTACTCGTCCATCCACTGCTTGGCGAAGGTGCCGTCCTGGATCTCGGTGAGGACCTTCTTCATCTCGGCCTTGGTGGCGTCCGTGATGATGCGCGGGCCGGTGACGTAGTCGCCCCACTCGGCGGTCTCGGAGATCGACCAGCGCATCTTCTCCAGGCCGCCCTCGTACATGAGGTCCACGATCAGCTTCAGCTCGTGGAGGCACTCGAAGTACGCGATCTCCGGCTGGTAGCCGGCCTCGGTCAGCGTCTCGAAGCCCGCCTTGACCAGCGCCGCGGTGCCACCGCAGAGCACGGCCTGCTCGCCGAACAGGTCGGTCTCGGTCTCCTCGGTGAAGGTCGTCTTGATGACGCCCGCACGCGTGCCGCCGATGCCCTTGGCGTACGAGAGAGCCAGCGCGAAGCCGTTGCCGGTCGCGTCCTGCTCGACGGCCGCGATGCACGGAACGCCGCGGCCCTCCTCGTACTGACGGCGGACGAGGTGGCCCGGACCCTTCGGGGCGACCATGCAGACGTCGACGCCCTCGGGGGCCTTGATGAAGCCGAAGCGGATGTTCAGTCCGTGACCGAAGAACAGCGCGTCGCCGTCCTTGAGGTTGTCCTTGATGGACTCCTCGTAGACCTGGGCCTGGATGGGGTCCGGGACCAGGATCATGATGACGTCGGCCTCGGCGGCGGCCTCCGAGGGAGTCACCACGCGCAGGCCCTGCTCCTCGGCCTTGGCCTTGGACTTGGAGCCCTCGTGCAGACCGACGCGGACGTCGACACCCGAGTCACGGAGCGACAGCGCGTGGGCGTGGCCCTGGCTGCCGTATCCGATGACCGCGACCTTGCGGCCCTGGATGATGGACAGGTCGGCGTCGTCGTCGTAGAACAGCTCGGCCACTGGAAATCTCCTATGTGTGCTGGTGTTGCGACCCACCGTACGGCGGGCGGGGGGAAGAAAGTTTTCAGGTCTCGCCATCCGGGCGGGCCCTGTGGGTGGTGCAGGCCGGTTCAGGCCGAGCGGTCGAGCGCCCGCAGGCTGCGGTCCGTGATGGAGCGCGAGCCGCGGCCGATCGCGATGGTGCCGGACTGGACGAGCTCCTTGATGCCGAAGGGTTCCAGCATCTTGAGCATCGCCTCCAGCTTGTCGCTGGAGCCCGTGGCCTCGATGGTGACCGCCTCGGGCGAGACGTCCACGGTCTTGGCGCGGAAGAGCTGGACGATCTCGACGATCTGCGAGCGCGTCTCGTTGTCGGCGCGGACCTTGGCGAGGACCAGTTCGCGCGCCACGGCGCCGGCCGGCTCCAGTTCGACGATCTTCAGGACGTTGACGAGCTTGTTGAGCTGCTTGGTGACCTGTTCGAGCGGCAGGTCCTCGACGTTCACGACGATGGTGATGCGTGAGATGTCGGGGTGCTCGGTGACGCCCACGGCGAGGGAGTCGATGTTGAAGCCGCGGCGGGAGAACAGGGCGGTGATCCGGGCGAGGACACCGGGCTTGTTCTCGACCAGGACGGAGAGCGTGTGCTTGGTGGACATGACTCGTTCTCTCTCTTTCGCTCTCGGTCTCAGTCGTCTTCGTTGTCGCCGAAGTCGGGGCGGACCCCGCGGGCGGCCATGACCTCGTCGTTCGAGGTACCGGCGGCGACCATCGGCCAGACCTGGGCGTCCTCGTGGACGATGAAGTCGACCACGACGGGGCGGTCGTTGATGGCATTGGCCTCGGCGATGACCTTGTCGAGGTCCTCGGGGCGCTCGCAGCGCAGCGCCACGCAGCCCATGGCCTCCGACAGCTTCACGAAGTCCGGGACGCGGGTGCCCTTGTTGGGGCCGATGTCCTCGGGACCGCTGTGCAGCACGGTGTTGGAGTAACGCTGGTTGTAGAACAGCGTCTGCCACTGGCGGACCATGCCGAGGGCGCCGTTGTTGATGATGGCGACCTTGATCGGGATGTTGTTCAGGGCGCAGGTGGTCAGTTCCTGATTGGTCATCTGGAAGCAGCCGTCGCCGTCGATCGCCCAGACCGTGCGGTCGGGCGCACCGGCCTTGGCGCCCATCGCGGCCGGGACCGCGTACCCCATCGTTCCGGCGCCGCCGGAGTTGAGCCAGGTGGCGGGCTTCTCGTACTGGATGAAGTGGGCCGCCCACATCTGGTGCTGGCCGACGCCCGCCGCGAAGATGGTGCCCTCGGGGGCCATCTGGCCGACCCGCTCGATGACCTGCTGCGGGGAGAGCGAGCCGTCCTCGGGCTGGTCGTACCCCAGGGGGTAGGTGTCGCGCCAGCGGTTGAGGTCGTTCCACCAAGCGGTGTAGTCCCCCCTCTGGCCCGCGGTGTGCTCGGCCTGGACCGCCTGGATCAGGTCGGCGATGACCTCGCGGGCGTCTCCGACGATCGGCACGTCGGCGGCGCGGTTCTTGCCGATCTCGGCCGGGTCGATGTCGGCGTGGACGATCTTCGCGAAGGGCGCGAAGCTGTCCAGCTTGCCGGTGACGCGGTCGTCGAAGCGGGCTCCGAGGGCGACGATCAGGTCGGCCTTCTGCAGCGCGGTGACGGCGGTGACCGCACCGTGCATGCCCGGCATTCCCACGTGCAGCTCGTGACTGTCGGGGAATGCGCCGAGCGCCATCAGTGTGGTGGTGACGGGCGCTCCGGTGAGTTCTGCGAGGACCTTCAGCTCGGCGGTGGCGTTGGCCTTCAGGACGCCGCCGCCGACGTAGAGGACGGGCCGCTTGGCGGCGGTGATCAGCTTGGCGGCCTCGCGGATCTGCTTGGCGTGCGGCTTGGTCACCGGGCGGTAGCCGGGCAGGTCCTGGGTGGGCGGCCAGCTGAAGGTGGTCTGCGCCTGCAGCGCGTCCTTGGCGATGTCGACCAGGACAGGCCCGGGGCGGCCCGTGGAGGCGATGTGGAAGGCCTCCGCGATCGTCGCCGGGATGTCCTCCGCCTTGGTGACCAGGAAGTTGTGCTTGGTGATCGGCATCGTGATGCCGACGATGTCCGCCTCCTGGAAGGCGTCCGTGCCGATCGCCTTGGAGGCGACCTGGCCGGTGATCGCGACCATGGGCACGGAGTCCATGTGGGCGTCGGCGATCGGCGTGACGAGGTTGGTGGCACCGGGGCCGCTCGTCGCCATGCACACCCCGACCTTGCCGGTGGCCTGCGCGTATCCGGTAGCCGCGTGGCCCGCGCCCTGCTCGTGCCGGACCAGGATGTGACGGACGCGGGTGGAGTCCATCATCGGGTCGTACGCGGGAAGGATGGCGCCGCCGGGAATGCCGAATACCGTGTCGGCCCCGACTTCCTCGAGAGAACGAATGAGGGACTTCGCACCCGTGACGTGCTCGACGGGCGTCGACTGCTGTCCTGAGGATCGGGGCCGCGGCTGCGGATGGTGGGCCCCGGTGGCCTGCTCGGTCATCGGCATTCTCTTCTCGAAGCTGAGGGTTTTTGCGGGGTTTTTGCGGGGGTTTGGCAGGTGCCGGTGCAACAAAAAACCCCTCGTGCCGTGGGGCAAGCGAGGGGAGCGCGTCGGAGCGAGTGCAGGGATTCCGGTGTTCGGACCGGTGAGTCCCAGCTTCAGCCGACGCGCTTTCCAAGTACGAGAATTCGGGTGCGCATGGCATTGACCCTCTCCCCAGCGCACAGTGCCTGTCAAGTAGGTGGGATGGGGGTCTCATTATGTGAGCGGGCGAAGGGCTCCGCACCTCCTCCGTACGCCATGGGAGGGCCACCCGCGAGGACCGGCTCCGCGGGCCCGTGCGGGACCGGATACCGCCCGAGCGTCAGCGCACGGCGCAGGCGGTACTCGTCGAGCGGCCCGGAGAACGCCATGCCCTGCCCGTGCGTACAGCCCATCGCGCGCAGGGCGATGACCTGCTCCGGGAGGTCGACGCCGTCGGCCACCGAACGCAGCCCCAGGTCGGTGGCGATGCGCAGCAGACCGGAGGTGATCTTGTGCAGCCGGGCGGACTCGACGACGCCCTCGACGAGACCGCGGTCCAGCTTCAGTACGTCGACGGGGAGCCGCCGCAGTGCGGTGATGGCGGCGTATCCGCTCCCGAAGCCGTCCAGGGCGATGCGTACGCCGAGCCTGCGCAGGGACGTCAGCCTGCGCTCCAGGTCGTCGAGGGATACCCGGGGGTCGCTGTCGGCGAGCTCGATGATGAGCGCCCCGGAGGGCAGGCCGTGCCGGGTGAGGAGCGCCTCGATGGAGCCGAGCGGCATGGAGCGGTCCAGGAGGCGCCGTGCGCTGATGCGGACGGTGACCGAGGTGGCGTGCCCCGTACGGCCGCGCTCCGCGGCCTGCTGGACGGCCTCCTCGATCATCCAGCGGCCCAGCTCGGCGGCGCGGGCGCCCTCCTGGGCGTCCGAGGCGTCGGCCACGCGCAGGAACTCGGCGGGCGTGAAGAGGATGCCCTGCGCCGAGCGCCAGCGCGCCTGGGCGGCGACGGAGGTGATGCGGCCGTCGTCCAGGGAGACCACCGGCTGGTGGAGCAGCGCGAACTCGCCGTCGTGCAGGGCGGTGCGCAGCCTCGTCGCCAGCTCCGCCTTGCGTACGACGTCGGCCTGCATCTGGGGTGCGTACAGCTCGACGCGGCCCTTTCCCGCGGCCTTGGCGCGGTACATCGCGAGGTCGGCGTTGCGCAGCAACTCGCCGGCGCCGATGCCTGGTTCGGCGAAGGCCACGCCGATGGAAGCCGCCACGCGGACGTCGTTCCCGTCGATCGCGTAGGGCTGGGAGAGGGTGATTCTGAGACGGTCGGCGAGTTCGTAGATGTGCTGCTCGCGCGCGGCCTGGTCGCGGGTGCCGTCGCCCACGATGAGCGCGGCGAACTCGTCGCCGCCAAGCCGGGCCGCGCAGTCCCCGGACCTGACGGCCTCCTGAAGGCGGCGGGCCGCCTGGATCAGGAGCTCGTCCCCCGCTTGGTGGCCGATGGTGTCGTTGACCGCCTTGAAGCCGTCCAGGTCGATGAAGAGCACGGCCGTACCCCGGTCGGTGACCCTGCGACCGGTGAGCGCCTGGCCCACCCGGCGGGTGAACAGGGAGCGGTTGGGCAGGTCGGTGAGCGGGTCGTGCTCGGCGTTGTGCTGCAACTGCGCCTGCAGGCGGACCCGTTCGGTGACGTCGCGGCTGTTGAAGAGGAGCCCGCCCTGATGGCGGTTGACCGTGGACTCCACGTTCAGCCAGTCTCCGTGGCCGGACTTGAAGCGGCACTCGATGCGGGTCGTGGGCTCGTCGGCGGGGTTCGCGGTGAGGAACCTGCGGACTTCGTGGACCACGCGGCCCAGGTCCTCGGGGTGCATGAGCGAGGCCAGTTCGGAGCCGACGAGCTCCTCGGCCTCGCGGCCGTAGACACCCGAGGCGGCCGGGCTGACGTAGTGGAGTATGCCGTTCGGAGCGGCGATCATGATGACGTCGCTCGAACCCTGGACCAGGGAGCGGAAGTGGTTCTCCTTCTGGGCCAGTTCCTGGGTGAGGGTGATGTTGTCCAGGAGCATGATGCCCTGGCGCACGACCAGGGCGAGCACGACCGTGCCCGCGGTGAAGAGGACCACTTGGTCGACGCTGCGGCCGCTGAGGACGTTGTAGAGGACCCCCAGCGTGCAGACGGCGGCGGCGAGATAGGGCGTCAGCGCGGCCAGCGATCCGGCGATCGGGCGGGTGGCCGCGGTCCGCGCGTCCTCGGGGACTTCGTCGTGCCGCACGCGCGCATCCTTCTGCGCGACGTCCTCGCGCTTGCGCCAGGGCGCCGCCCAGGGCGCGTACGCGAGGAGCAGTGAGCCGGCGAACCACCCCGCGTCCAGCATCTGCCCCGAGCGGTAACTGGCGTGCAGGAGGGGCGAGGTGAACATCGCGTCGCACATGACGGTCAGCGCCAGTGCGCTGATCGCCGTGTTCACCGCCGTGCGGTTGCCGGATGACCGTCTGAAGTGCAGCGCGAGGACCATGCTGACCAGCGCGATGTCGAGAAGCGGATAGGCGAGCGAGAGCGCGGCGTGCGCGACGGTATGGCCCTCGAACTGTGCCGTGTGCGCGAGCGCCAGGCTCCAGGAGAGCGTGAGCAGCGAGCCGCCGATGAGCCAGGCGTCCAGCGACAGGCAGACCCAACCGGCTTTTGTCACCGGGCGTTTGGCGAGCACGAGCAGACCGATGATGGCGGGCGGCGCGAAGCAGAGGAAGAACAGGTCGGCGAGGCCCGCGCTCGGCACCGGTTGCTCCAGCACCACCTCGTGCCAGCCCCATACGCCGTTGCCCAGGGCCGCCATCGCGGAGGAGAGCGCGAACAGCAGCCATGCGGATCGAAAGCGGCTGCGCCGGGTCCTTGAGTACCGGAAACAGGAGACCGCGGCGACCGCGGCCGCGGCGCTCAGGCCGAAATCACCCATGATCAGGGCGACCTTGGTCGATCCCCAGCCGAACGCGGCCCCGGTGGCGTATCCACCGCAGACCACGAGGAGGGCGACCTGCGAGACGAGACTCGCGCCGGAGGCGGGGCGCCGGGTCAGGGGCGGGCCGGACCGCATCGGCACCGTCAGCCCTCCGCCGCCCTCCAGGGCGGTGGCGGGTGACGGGCGGGTGCTCACCGGGCCGCCCTGGTCCGTGTTGCGCCCGCGTCCGTCCGCCTCCCGTGACTGATCGGCCCCGGAAGGTCGCACGCGCGAGTGCCGCGCGTCCGGCTGCGAGCCGGTGCGCTTGAGAGTCGCCGCCTGCGGCCTCGCAGCGTCGGATGGTTCGCCCATTGGCCGTCCATCACCCGTCGCCCCCCTTGCGTCTGTCTGTCTCGTCCCCGGCGCCGACGAACTCTCCACGGCGCAGCCCCTGTCGGGACGATACACCAGCCTCGTCACTCAGGGACATAGCTTCTCTACGCTCCGTGACTACCGAAGCAATCATGGACACGGGGCGCACACAAACAGGTGCGGAGTGTGCTCGATCGGTCGCCGACGACCGAGAGTTGCTGGACTACTCGATTGTCAAGACGACGTTCCCGAGAGGTTCCCCGGCCGCGAAACGGGTCAGCTGCGCGGCGAGCAGGCGCTTGGCGCGTGGCTGGAAAGCGGAGGTCGATCCGCCCACATGCGGGCTGATGAGCACGCCAGGAGCCTGCCACAAGGGGTGACCCGCGGGCAGCGGTTCCGGGTCGGTGACATCCAGGGCGGCGGTGATCCGGCCGCTCTCCAGTTCGGCCAGGAGCGCCTTGGTGTCGACGACTGGGCCGCGCGCGACGTTCACGAGCAGTGCGCCGTCCTTCATGCGGGCCAGGAAGTCGGCGCTCACCAGGCCACGGGAGGTGTCGGTGAGGGGCGTGGAGAGGATGACCACGTCGGCATCGGGCAGCAGCGACGGCAGCTCGGCGAGCGGGTGCACGGGGCCGCGCTCCGTGGCACGGGCGGAGCGCGCGACGCGCGCCACCCGCGCGCACTCGAAGGGGGCGAGCCTGTCCTCGATGGCGGAACCGATCGATCCGTATCCAACGATCAGCACGGACTTGTCGGCGAGCGCCGGATAGAACCCGGACCGCCAGTCCTCCTGCCGCTGTCCCTCCACGAACCGCGGGATGCCGCGCAGGGACGCGAGGATCAGGGCGAGCGTCAGCTCGGCCGTGCTGGCCTCGTGCACTCCCTTGGCGTTGCACAACCGCACGCCGGGCGCGAGGAACTGGAGCCCGGACCGCATCTGGTCGACCCCCGCGGAGAGCGTCTGCACGGCGCGTACGGATGTCATCTCCGGCAGCGGCCGTACGGCGACCTCCGGGCCCTTGAGATAGGGCACCACGTAGAACGCGCAGTCGGCCGGGTCCGCGGGGAACTCCGGGCCGCCGTCCCAGAAGCGGTAGTTGATCTCCGCGTCGGCTGCCCGGGGCAGGCCTTCGATCTCGTCGGCGGCATAGGGGAGCCATACATCTTTCGTCATGGTCAGGAGGCTAATGCGAGGAGGCCGCACGCCACCTGGGGGGAGGCAGAGGTTACGTTGGGGGCCGCTCGGACATGAGGTGGGAGGGCACGGCCAGGTGGACCGCAGGACGATCGGCGCGGCAGCGCTCGAGGTGGGTGCGGTCGGGCTCGGCTGCATGCCGATGAGCTGGGCGTACACCGGCTCACGGCAGCGCGGCGAGGAATCGCTGCGCACCGTGCACGCCGCGCTCGACCAGGGCTCGACCCTGCTGGACACGGCGGACATGTACGGACCGTTCACCAACGAGCTGTTGGTCGGCAGGGCGCTGAAGGAACGGCGGGCCGAAGCCTTCGTCTCCACCAAGTGCGGGCTCCTGGTGGGCGAGCAGCACATCGTCGCCAACGGCCGCCCCGGTTATGTGAAGCGGGCCTGTGACGCGTCACTGCGGCGGTTGCAGACCGAGACGATCGACCTGTACCAGCTGCATCGCGCCGATCCCGAGGTGCCCGTCGAGGAGACGTGGGGCGCGATGGCCGAGCTCGTCGCCGCGGGGAAGGTACGGGCGCTGGGGCTGTGCGCGGTGGGGGCGCGTGCCTCACGGCGCGAGGGCAGGGGGATGCACGAGGGGACGATCCGGCAGCTGGAGCGGATCCAGCAGGTCTTTCCGGTCAGCGCGGTGGAGGCCGAGCTCTCGGTGTGGTCGCGAGAGGCGCTGGAGACGCTGCTGCCGTGGTGTGCGGCGCGTGGGGTGGGGTTTCTGGCGGCGATGCCGTTGGGGAACGGTTTCCTCACGGGGACGCTGACGCCGGGTCAGGGGTTCGAGCCGGACGACCTGCGGGCCCGGCACCCCCGTTTCACCGCCGAGATGATGGCGGCCAACCAGCCGCTGGTGGTGGGCCTGCGCCGGGTGGCCGAGCGGCACGGGGCCACCGCGGCGCAGGTGGCGCTCGCGTGGGTGCTCGCGCAGGGCCGCCACGTGGTGCCTGTCCCGGGGGCCAAGCGGGAGCGCTGGGCGGTGCAGAACGCGGGGGCGGCGTCGCTGCGGCTGACCGAGGCGGACCTGGCCGAGATCGCGGCACTGCCGTCGGCGATGGGATCCTGGGAATGACATCCGCGAGTCGGTGATGCGGGGTGGGGAACCTGCCGGAGCCGCGCGGTGTATGAACAGGAGAAGCGCTGCGTCGAAGGGAACCTGATCGTGCAACGACCTGCTGTCACGGCCGCATTGGCTGCCGCCGCCCTCGTGCTCACGGCCGGTTGCTCGTCCGGGGGCTCGGACACGCCGGAGAACGGAAAGAGCGCCGAGTCGAGCCCCGCGAAGTCCGCGGGGACGTCCTCGGGCAAGCCGCGCGCCGGCGACGCCCCGCCGGAGAAGGGGTCGGCGTCGGTCACCAAGACACTCACCGAGGACCTGAAGTCGCCGTGGGGCCTCGCACCGCTGCCCGGCGGGGACCTGCTGGTGTCCTCGCGCGACGAGGGCACCATCACCCGCGTCGACGGCAAGACGGGCAAGAAGACCGAGCTTGGC
The DNA here is from genome assembly GCF_040660195.1 of Streptomyces sp. NPDC050147. Taxonomy (NCBI): domain Bacteria; kingdom Bacillati; phylum Actinomycetota; class Actinomycetes; order Kitasatosporales; family Streptomycetaceae; genus Streptomyces; species Streptomyces sp. NPDC050147. The sequence goes on from NZ_JBFALJ010000011.1 coordinate 221,566, forward strand.
TCGGTGCCCGGTGTCTCCCCCGCCGGAGAGGGCGGCCTGATGGGCCTGGCGCTCTCTCCTTCGTACGCGTCGGACCACATGGTCTACGCGTACTTCACCACCACATCGGACAACCGCGTCGCCCGCATGCTGTACGACGAGAAGAAACCCTCGGGGCAGCAACTGGGCGCGCCCGACACGGTTTTCAAGGGCATCCCCAAGGGCGTGGTCCACAACGGCGGCCGGATCGCCTTCGGTCCGGACAAGATGCTGTACGCGGGCACGGGCGAGACGGGTGACACGGGACTGGCCCAGGACAAGAAGTCGCTGGGCGGCAAGATCCTGCGCCTGACCCCGGACGGCGAGCCCGCCCCCGGCAATCCCTTCGGCGACTCCCCCGTCTATTCGTACGGGCACCGAAACGTGCAAGGTCTGGCCTGGGACGAGGAGAAGCGGCTCTGGGCGGCGGAGTTCGGCCAGGACACCTGGGACGAGCTGAACGAGATCAAGGCAGGCGACAACTACGGCTGGCCCGAGGTGGAGGGCAAGGGCGACGAGGAGGGCTTCAACGACCCGGTGGCCCAGTGGAAGACCTCCGACGCCTCCCCCAGCGGCATCGCCTACGCCGAGGGATCAATCTGGATGGCGGGCCTGCGCGGCGAGCGGCTCTGGCGCATCCCGGTGCGCGGCGTGGAAGGCACCGTGGAACCCCAGTCGTTCCTGGAAGGCAAGCACGGGCGCCTGCGCACGGTCGTGGCCGCGGGCGGGGACAAGCTGTGGCTGGTGACGAACGAGACGGATTCCCGGGGCACACCTGAGAAGGGGGACGACAAGATCCTCGAGGTAACGGTGAAGTAGTAGCGAACCAGCCCTGCCGCGGGGTGCTTCTGGGGCGAGGGGGGCGCGGACTCTCTGCCGGGCTCGGGCTCGGGGCGTCTCGGTCGGGGCGTCTCGGTCGGGGCGTCTCGGGGCGGGCTAACGCTCGGGGGTGGTGTCTGAGGTGGGCTCGGCTTCTGTCGGGTCCGGGGCAGCCTGATGGGGCATCTTCACCACCACCTTGCCGGAGGTCAGGTCTATCGGGCCGCGGCTCGGGTCGCCGTCGGCCACGTCGACCCGGCTCAGCTCCAGCCGCTTCTGCTCGTCGTCCGTGTGTTTACGGCCGGGCTGGAAAAGCTCGATCGGGTTGAACACTGCGCCTCCTGGCGGCCGGGTTCCTCCCTCCAGCGTAAGCGAGCGCCCCGCGAACCCACCGGGACCGAGGAAAGCGCAGGTCAGCCGGTGGGCTGTGCGCGTTCCGCGGGAAACAGGCGCAGGCGGTGGGCCAGGGCCGCCGCCTCGCCCCGGCCGGCGACGCCCAGCTTGGCGAGGATGTTGGAGACGTGGACGCTCGCCGTCTTCGGGGAGATGAAGAGCTCCTCGGCGATCTGGCGATTGCTGCGGCCCGCGGCCACGCGGCGGAGCACGTCGCGCTCCCGGCTGGTGAGGCCGAGCGCCTCGGCGGGGTCGACCGGCGTGAGGTGAGGGCCGGCCGGCTGGTGATCACCGTCGTCCAGGGTGAGGCGGGCGCGCTGGGCGAGCCCGGCGACGGACTCGGCGAGGGGCCGGGCCCTCAGCCGCTCGGCGGTCTCGCAGGCCTTTCGCAGCAGCCCGGCGGCACGCTCGCGATCCGCTTCGGTGCCCGCCCCGGCCGTGGCCGCGAGGAGGGACTCGGCGAGGCGGAGGCGGACGCGGGCCAAGTCGTAGGGACGGTCCAGGGGTTCGAACGCGGCGACCGTGGCGGACCAGTCGGCGGGGGTGTCGCGGTCCTCGGCCCGCAGCAGTTCCGCGCGTACCCACTTCTCGTGGGCGACCCAGACCGGCACGGGTGAAGGGAGGTTCTTGGCGACCCGGCGGATGCTGTCGATGGCCTCGGCACGACCGGGCTCGGCGGCGGGCAGGCCGCGCGTATCGGCCTCCGAGGTGGCGGCGGCGAGCAGGAGGAGCCAGGTGTAGCGCTGGGTGCCGGGCGGGAAGCCCGCGGCCAGGGCCCGTGCCAGCTCGGCGCGGGCGGCGGCGACACCCGCCGCGCGGTCGGGGTCGGCGGCCGCGATGCCGATGGCGGCGGTGACCATGGGCAGGGAGTACTGCGGCATGAGGTCGTGAGAGCCGTAGTGGCCGCGAGCGGCGGCCAGTTGGGCGGCGGCTTCGGCCATGTCGCCGCGGCCGAGGGCGACGGAGGTGAGCTGCAGGGCCGCGCCGCCCCGCGGCTTGACGCTGAGCGCACCGCGGCGGGCCGCCTCGGAGGCGTCGACCGCCTCGTCCCAACGTCCCAAGGAGACAAGGGTCTCCGCCTTGTTGACCTGGACCCAGCTCTCGGTGTCCGTGAGGCCGTACTTCCGGCAGAGCGCGAGGCCCTGATCGCTGACCTGCAGTGACTCAAGGGAGCGGCCCGCGCCTTCGAGCACGGACGGCAGGTTGACGTGGATGTGCGGGATGCGGGAGACCAGGCCGGGCGGCGCCACGCAGCGATCCCTCACCTCGTACATCTCCGCGAGCCCGTGCTCGACGTCGCCCGCGTCGACCATGAGACCGCCGAGGATGAGCCGGGCGTTGAGTTCGATCTCCTCCGCCTTGACCATCCGGGCGTATTCGACGGCTCGCTGGGCCGCGGCCAGGGTCTCCTCGCCGGGGTTGTGGAGCATGCCCCAGGAAGCGACGTTGGTCAGGACCTCGGCGTGCACCTCGGACGGCGGGAGACCGCGGACCAGCTCCTGCGCGGTGGCGATCTCCGCCCAGCCGTCGCCGCGGGCGAGCGTCGAGGTGAGCCGGGAGCGCTGGATCCAGAACCAGGCGGCACGCAGGGGGTCCGGCTCGTCCTCGAGGAGCCGCAGCGCACGCTTGGTGATCTTCAGGGCGCGCTCCCGCTCCCCGGAGAGGCGGCCGGCGACGGCGGCCTCCGCCATGAGGTCGAGGTAGCGCAACGGGGTGGTTTCGGGGTCGCAGCCGCTGGGGGTCCCCCCGCGCCCTTCAGGCGGTGGGGGAGGGTAGACCTCGGCGTAATCGAGGGGGCGCAGGGCGAGGCGTATATCCTCGGGGGCGTCGTCCCACAGCTCCATCGCCCGTTCGAGCAGGCGCAGTTGCTCGGAGTACGCATAGCGGCGGCGGGCCTCGACGGAGGCCCGCAGGACCGCGGGGAGCGCCTTCGCCGCGTCGTGCGCGTGGTACCAGTAGCTGGCGAGGCGGGCGGCGCGCTGGTCGGCGGCGACGAGCGAGGGGTCGGCTTCGAGGACTGTGGCGAAGCGGCGGCTGATGCGGGAACGCTCACCCGGCAGCAGGTCGTCGCCGACGGCCTCGCGCACCAGGGAGTGCCGGAAGCGGTAGCCGTCGCCGTCGGGCGACGGCAGCAGGATGTTGGCGCCGACCGCGGCCCGCAGCGCCTCGATCAGGTTGTCCTCCGCGAGCCCTGCGACCGCGGCGAGCAGCGGGTACTCGACGGTCGAGCCGCCCTCGGCGACGATCCTCGCCACCCGCTGGCTGTCCTCGGGCAGCTCTTCGACGCGTACGAGAAGGAGGTCGCGCAGGGAGTCCGTGAGGCTCGCGCAGCTGCGGCCGTGCGAGGCGACGGCGAGCTCCTCGACGAAGAAGGCGTTGCCGTCCGAGCGGTCGAAGATGTCGTCCACCAGGGTCTGCGCGGGCTCGGCGCTGAGGATTCCCGCCATCTGGCGGGCCACTTCCCCCTTGCTGAAGCGGGACAGTTCGATGCGCCGCACCGTGCGCAGGCGGTCGAGCTCGGCCAGGAGCGGACGCAGCGGGTGGCGGCGGTGGATGTCGTCGGCGCGGTACGTCGCGACGACGACGAGGCGGCCGCTGCGCAGCGTGCGGAAGAGGTAGGCGAGGAGGTGGCGGGTGGAGGCGTCGGCCCAGTGCAGGTCCTCCAGGGCGATGACCACCGGGCGGTCGGCGGCGAGGCGCTCCAGGAGGCGGACGGTCAGCTCGAAGAGGCGGGCCATGCCTTCCTCGTCGTGCTGGGCGTCGGTGCCACGGCGGCGCTGCGGCGCCTCACCCAGTTCGGGCAGGAGCCGGGCGAGCTCGCCCTCCTGGTCGGCGACCGCGGCGTCCACCTCGTCGGGGAGCTGGCGGCGCAGGGAGCGCAGGGCGCTGGAGAAGGGGGCGAAGGGCAGGCCGTCCGCGCCGATCTCGACGCAGCCACCGAGCGCGACGACGGCGCCTTCGGCGCGGGCCGCCGCGGTGAACTCCTCGATGAGGCGGGTCTTGCCGACGCCCGCCTCACCGCCGAGCAGCAACGCCTGCGGCTCGCCCGTGCCGGGGGTCGTTCCCTTGGCACGGGCGAGTGCGTCGTTCAGTACGCCCAACTCGTCGGAACGGCCGACGAACACGGGGCTTACGGACCTGGTCTCCACAGCGGTGAGCATTGCACAGGGTGAGTGCTTGGTGGCAGCGGATATCCCGAGGGGTGAAACAGCCGCTTCGGTCGCCGCCGCTGCCCTCATCACGCGACCCGGGTGAAGCGGCTTCTCCACTGGGGCGTTTTCACCCGCCCCTCGGTTTCGTGGTCGGGCGAGCGGCGGGCGGCCTTGGCCTCGCGGGCCTCGCGCAGGAGGCGGCGGCGGTCGGCCTCGCGGGCGAGGTCGGCGGCGCGGAGCTGGTGCATCTCGTACTCGAACATGAGGGACTCCCTGGCTTTCTGGCTTCTGAGCTCCGACTACTGAGCTCTGACTTCCGGCTCTGGCTTCGCAGTTGGCGGTCCGTGGTCCGGGGTCCGCGTCCTGCGATGCCTTTACTTTCGTCTGCCAGGCAGGGGTGGCACATCGGGAGAGTGCCTCATCTTGAGCGGATGGGGGGCCTTAGGAGGTGCTGAGGGGGCCTTAGGGACCTGAGCGCAGAACGCCGGAGGGGCTGGAAACCCAGCCCCTCCGGCGATCAGAACCCCGCGCGTCCCTAACTGGCCGACGGCAGACCGTAGATCAGGTCCGAGTACTTGGCGATGGCCAGCAACAGGCCGATGACGCCCAGGGCGACACCCGCCCAGGCCACCGACTTGATCCACGGTGCCTGTACCTGGTCGGGCGCACCGAACGCGGGCCTGACCAGGACGACGAACCCGACGACCAGCGCGGTGAGCGCGAAGGCACCGGCGATCAGCGCCGTGACGTGCCAGGAGTCGCCGTACAGGGCCTGGATCTGGTCGGCTACGCTCGCCGACTGCTTGGTTTCGAGCTGCCCGACGATGTTCGAGCGCGCCGCGGCGACCGTGCCGAGCCAGCCGCCGGACAGGCCGATCACACCCAGAGCGGCGGAGACGACGGCCGCGGCGCCCTGGAACACGCCGGTGGACTTGGCCGGAGCGACCTCGTCCACCACGACGAGCTCATCGGCGTCGTCGTCCTCGACGGCGTCCTCGGCCGGGGCCTCGCCGTCGGCGGTCTTCTCCACCTTGACGGCGTCCTTGTCCCCGGTGGCCCCGGTGGCCCCGGTGTCCGCGGCCTCCGGCTCTGCGGGCTTGGCGGCCGCCTCGGCCGCGGTCTCGTCCTCTGTCTTAGTTCCCATGCCCCGCACCGTACGGACGGTATCTGAGAGCTTTCTTAACGAGCCGATTCCCCGGCGTTCAAGGCCTCCCGCGCCTTGCGCCACTCCGGCGCGAGCACCGACCACACCTCCATGTCGTGGCGGACCCCCTGCCAGGGGAAGCACTCCCGCAGCACCCCGTCCTTGGTCATGCCGAGCCGCTTGGCGACGGCGATGCTGGGCTGGTTCGCGGTGGACGCCATCCACTCCACGCGGTGCATCCCGCGCTCGTCCACCGCCCAGTCGATGAGGATCCGGCTCGCCCTGGTGATCAGACCGCGCCCGGCCGCCGACGGCTCCAGCCAGACGCCGATCTCGCAGCTCTCCATGGCCGTGTCGAAGATCCGGAAGAGCACGCCGCCGACGAGCGTGCCGTCCAGCCAGATGCCGTACAGGCGCCCCGTGTCGGCGGCCTGCTTGTCGGCGAACACCTGGAGCAGTTCCCGAGCCGAATCCAGGTCTTTCGCCCGCACGGTCAGGGGTACCCACGGCCCCGCGTACTCCCGCGCACGCTCGACGTGCGCGAGGAACTCCGCTGCCTGCCACGGCTCGATCGGCCGCAGCTCAGCGCCCTCGCCCAGCGATATCGCGAACATTCCGCTCCTTCAATCCGTCCGGAAGCACGTCCGGGTCGCCCTGCGCCGCCCGGTGTTCCGGGATCCTCGCAGCAACGACCGCCGAACTCGAACGACATTCCGGCGGCTCGATGCTGATGCGCGGCAGGCGGCGGTCGAGGCCGCGCGGCAGCCACCAGTTGGCGTCGCCCAGCATGTGCATCAGGGCGGGCACGAGCAGCGTGCGCAGGACGAAGGCGTCGAGTGCGACCGCGGCCGCGAGGCCGATGCCGAACATCGCGATGACCCGGTCGCCGCTCAGTACGAAGGCGAGGAAGACCGCGATCATGATGACGGCCGCGGAGTTGATCACGCGGCTCGTCTCGGCGAGGCCGACGCGGACGGCCCGCCGGTTGTCGCCGGTCTCCAGCCACTCCTCGTACATCCGGCTGACCAGGAAGACCTGGTAGTCCATCGAGAGCCCGAAGAGGACCGACACCATGATCACGGGCAGGAAGGGTTCGATCGGTCCGGCCGAGCCGAGACCGAGCAGTTCGCTCCCCCAGCCCCACTGGAAGATCGCGACGACGACCCCGAAGGCGGACGCCACCGCCGCCACGTTCATCGCGGCGGCCTTCAGGGGGATGCCGATGGACCGGAAGGCGAGCAGCAGCAGGACGCAGCCGAGGCCGATGACCACGCCCACGAAGAGCGGCAGCTTGCCGACGATGATCTCCGCGAAGTCGTCGTAGCTCGCCGTGACACCGCCGACCAGCACGTCGAGCGAGGTGTCGGCCTCGGCCATCGGAAGCACGTCGTCGCGCAGCCGGTCGACGAGATCGCTGGTCCGCTGCGACTGGGGGGACGAGTCCGGTACGACGGTGACGTGGGCGACCGTGCCGTCGGCGCCATACGTGACGGGGCTGACGGAGGCGACGCCCTTGGTCGATTCGAGCGTATGGCCGAGGTTGGTCAGGGCGAGCCGGTCGCCCGCTCCGTCGACGTCCGTGACGAGCGTGAGGGGGCCGTTCACGCCGGGGCCGAAGCCGTCCGCGAGCAGGTCGTAGGCCTGCCGTGTGGTGGCCGACGCCGCATTGTTGCCCTGGTCGGACGTGCCCAGGTGGAGGGAGAGCGTGGGCAGGGCGAGCAGCGCCATCACGGCGACGGCGACGCCGCCGAGCAGCTTCGGGTGCCGCTCGACGAAGGCGGACCAGCGGGCGGCGAGACCGGTGGGCAGCTCCGGGGCCGGGCCGTGTTCGGCGAGGTTGCGCCGTTCGCGGCGGCTGAGCGCGCGCGGTCCGATCCAGGACAGGAGCGCGGGCAGCAGGGTCACCGAAGCGGCGACCGTGAGGAGCACGGTCAGCGACCCCGCGATCGCGACCCCGTTGAGAAAGCTGAGCCGCAGGATGAGCATGCCGAGCAGCGCGATGCAGACGGTGGCGCCCGCGAAGACGACGGCGCGCCCGGTGGTGGCGACCGCGCGCTCCGCGGCGACGGCCACCGGAAGGCCCTGTTTGAGGCCCTTGCGGTGGCGGGTCACGATGAACAGCGCGTAGTCGATGCCGACGCCGAGCCCGATCAGGGTGCCCAGCATCGGCGCGAAGTCCGCGACGGTCATGAGGTGCCCGAGCAGCACGATGCCCGCGTACGCCGTGCCGACCGACACCAGCGCCGTGGCGATGGGCAGGACCGACGCGGCGAACGAGCCGAAGGCGAGGAAGAGCACGACGGCGGCGACGGCCACCCCGACGATCTCGGCGGTCTGCGCGCTCTTGGACTCGGTGAGGGCGACGGCGCTGCCGCCGAGCTCGACGTCCAGGCTGTCGGTGTCGGCCGCCTTCGCGATGTCGACCAGGGCCTGTGCGTCCGCCTCGGCGATGGCGTCGGCCTGCTCGTGGAAGGTGACGGTCGCGTACGCGATCGTCGCGTCGCCGCTGATCTGTGCGGCGCCGCGCTCCGCGTACGGACTGCTGACGGAGGCCACCGCCGGCATCTTCACGATCTTGTCGAGGGCGTCGGTCATCGTCTGCTCGACGTCGGCGGCGCGCACCGTCGTGCCCGCCTCGGTGCGCCAGACGACGGTGTTGCTGTCGCCGCCGAGACCTTCGAACCCCTCGTGCAGGAGCTCGGTCGCACGGCCGGACTCGGTGCCCGGCACCTCGTAGTCGTTCGAGTACGCGGATCCGGCGAGCGCCGCGGCGCTCGCGGCACCCGAGAGGGCGATGAGCCAGAGCAGAACTGCGAGAAGGCGGTGCTTCACACACCACCGTGCGAGTGCTGCCACTGACCGGCTCCCTGGGGGTGATTCGTGGATCTTTATCGGGAACAGTCGTGAATGTACTGAACAACCCGCAAAGAACGTATGAGCGACGACATGTTCGCCAGAGATACTTTGACAGGGCCTGGAGATCGTTGGTCCGGTTCGTGGGTTTCCTCACAAGAGCACAAAGGGGGTGCGAGGCCCCACCGGGACCTCGCACCCCCTGAGAGCTGGGGATTCAGCCCGACACGCTCGCACGTCCGTTCTCTATGTGTCCCATCAGACGCCGCCGAAAGCCGGGCTCGCCCGTGGCCGTGACCTCGAAGTCGTACCAGCCGTGCTCGTCATCCGTCTGCCAGGCGATCGTGCGGCTGCTGCCCGCCTTCACCCGGACGACCCTGGTCCGCCGCCTGACCTGGTGCTCCTCCACGTAACCGACCGGCTTGACCGTGAAGACGAGCTCCTTGCGGCCCCGGTTGGCCAAGGTCACGTGGAGCTCGCGGCGGGTGATCGCGGAGGCGACCTGCGCGCCGCCGTCCTTGCCGCCCGCGAACTCGCGCCGGAAGCCGCCTGGCCCCGTGACCGTGAAGGCGTACGCGTCCTTGGCCACCGGCACGGTCCAGGAACCCTCGCGCACGACGTCCTGGTGGAGCGGGGCCGTGAACTCGCCGGCGTACGGATAGAGCGCGAAGTGCGCGCTGGAGCGGCCGCCGTTGCGCAGCCGCACGGAGAGAGCGCCGTCGCGCCCCGGCTTCACGTACGCGTCGGGCTGGTAGGGCAGCGGGCGGGCGCGGCGGCTGCCCGGCTCCTGGACCGGCATGGATTGTTTCAGGGGTGGCTGTGGGGACCAGCGGCCGCTGAACTCCGGAATGGCGCCGGGCTGTTCCACCTCGGGCTGCCGGTGGCCGCGCCGGAAGTCGAAGGCGCCGGTGAGGTCGCCGGTGACCTTGCGGCGCCAGGCGCTGATGTTGGGTTCGCGCACGCCGGTCCACTTCTCCAGGAAGCGCACCACGGAGGTGTGGTCGAAGACTTCGGAGGTGACGTAGCCGCCGACGGTCCAGGGCGAGACGACGAGCATGGGGACGCGCACGCCGAGGCCGGTCGGCTTCCCCTCCCAGCGCTCTTCCCGGTCCTCGGGCGAGTCCGTGCCGGGCACGGGCGGCGGGACGTGGTCGAAGAAGCCGTCGTTCTCGTCGTAGTTGATGAAGACGGCCGTGCGCCGCCAGACCTCGGGGTGCGAGGCGAGGGCGTCGAGGACCTTGTAGACGATGGTCGCGCTGTGGATCGGCGACGAGACGCTTGGGTGCTCGGAGTCCAGTGCGGACGGCACCAGATAGCTGACCTTGGCCAGCTTGCCGCCCGCGACGTCCTTGGCGAACTCCTCGGCGAGCTTGCCGGTGGGCACGCGCCTCAGCCCGCGCTCGAACAGCGACCTCTCCGCCTTGGTGAGGGTCGCGACGCCTTCCTCCAAGGTGGCGAGCAGCTTCTCGCGCTCGGCGTCGTCCTTGGCGTCGCGCACCTTGGCGTAGAAGGCCTCCATGAACGTGAGGCCGGTCTTGGCGAGGACCTTGCGGGCGATGGCCTTGAAGGTGGTGAAGAACTCGATCTGGTTGTCGGTGAAGTTCTCCCACTCCGTGTACGTCTGCCAGCTCACACCCGCCTTCTCCAGGCGCTCGGCGTACGTCCCCCAGTCGTAGCCGGGGTGCGTTCCCTCGGCGTAGGCGTCGTTGCCGACGGCCCGCTTGCCGTTCGCCTCGTAACCCGTCTTCCCGCTCCACAGGTGGTTGCGGTTGGGGCTCGTGGAGGTGTGGACGGACGAGTGGTAGGCGTCGCAGACGGTGAAGGTGTCGGCGAGTTCGTAGTGCAGCGGGATGTCCTCGCGCGTGTAGTACGCCATGGTCGCGGCGGTCTTGGCGGTGATCCAGCCGTCCATCCAGCCGTCGTGCCAGGCCTTGGCGCCGCCGCTCCAGGAGTGGTCGAGGTCGCCGATGTACTGCAGGTCCTTCTTCTGTGCCGCCGCGGCCTCGCGGACCGGGAAGGGCAGCACGGTGCGCAGGGCGCCCGGCTGCTCGAACACGGACTTTCCGCTCGGGAGCCGGATGGCGTTGCGGTCGCCGAAGCCGCGTACGCCGCGCAGGGCCCCGAAGTAGTGGTCGAAGGACCTGTTCTCCTGCATCAGGATGACGACGTGCTCGATCGAGTCGAGCCCGCCGCCGGGTCCATGCCGGTCCTGCGCCAAAGCCAGCTGCAACGACGGCGGCAGGAAGGATCCGACGGCGGCGGCGCCGACCGCGCCACCGCCGACTGCCATCAATCGCCTGCGCGAAATCTCGGGGGACACGTAACGACCTCCAGTCGACGGCCAATGGTTCTCCGCTGATCCATTGGCCTACTCGGCGGGACGCTAGTGAAGTCCGGTATCCCTGTGAAGACTTGGGGACGAAGTCGACGTGAACGGACCCGCCCGAGTACGGGTGTCCCGGCTCGGTCAGCCGATCAGCAGCGCCGCCCACAGCGCCACGGTCGACGCCGCGAGCGTGAGGGGCACGGTCACCGCGCCGAGCAGGGTGAACGTCCGCAGGTCGGCGTCCGTGCCGTGATCGTGCAGGATGCGGCGCCACAGCAGGGTGGCGAGCGAGCCGACGTACGTCAGGTTGGGGCCGATGTTGACGCCGATGAGGGCGGCGAGGACGGGGCCGGGGCCCGCGGGAGCGACGGCGGGCAGCAGGGCGAGGATCGCGGGCAGGTTGTTGATCAGATTCGCCAGCACGGCGGAGACTGCGGCGACGGCCAGCAGCGTGGGCAGCGAGGCGCCGTCCGGCAGGAGCCACTCGATGCCGGAGCCGAGGCCGTTGTCGACGACCGCCTTGACGACGATGCCGAGCGCGAGCACGAACAGGCAGAACAGCGGGCTCGCGGAGCGGACGAGTGCGGTGGCGCTCGTACGTCGTCGCAGCAGCGCGCGGCCCGCGAGCACCGCGGCTCCGGCGAGGGCCGCCCACAGAGGTTCGACGCCGGCCAGCGAGGTGCCGACGAAGCCGGCCAGCGTGAGACCGAGGACGACCAGCGTGAAGACCGGCACGGGGGCGGGCTCGGTCTCCTTGGGCTCAAGGGCACCCGCGTCCAGGTCGGTGGCGAAGTACCGCCGGAAGGCGGCGTACTCGATACCGATGGCGACGAGCCACGGCACCGTCATGAGCAGCGCGAACCGCGTGAAGCTCAGCCCGCTCGCGGTGAGCGCGAGGAGGTTGGTGAGGTTGGAGACGGGGAGCAGGAGGGACGCCGAGTTGGCGAGGTGGGCGGTGGCGTAGACGTGCGGGCGCGGCCTCGCCCCGACGCGGGCCGCGGTGGCGAAGACGACCGGCGTGAGCAGGACGACGGTGGCGTCGAGACTGAGCACGGCGGTGACAGCGGCGGCCACCGCGAAGATCCCTCCCAACAGCGGCCGGGTCCGTCCACCGCAGAGCCGTGCCACGAGGTCCCCGGCTGCGGCGAAGAGCCCGTCGTCCGCGCAGAGCTGCGCGAGCACAAGCACGGCGGCAAGGAACCCGACGACCGGCAGCAGGCTCTGGACCTCAGCGAGCGCGTGCCCCGGCGAGACGGCTCCGAGCCCGACGACGATCCCGGCAGCGGGCAGCGCGGCGGCGGCCTCGGGCCACTGCCTGGGCCGTACGACGGCGAACGCGAGCACGCCGAGCAGCAGCCCGACGGAGAGGATCTCGGCGGTGACGGTGTTCAGAGGATGCTCCGGGGCCGGGGCTTGCGATGGTCCGGCAGGGCGAACAGCACTCCGCCCACCCACTCGACGGCCCCAGGGCAATCGGGTGGGTGGGCGGGAAAGAGCCGCCGGGAAACGGCGGTTCAGGCCGTACTGGCGAGAGGACTCAGCCCTCGACGCCCAGCCTCTCCAGGATCAGTTCCTTGACGCGGGCCGCGTCGGCCTGGCCCCTGGTGGCCTTCATGACCGCGCCGACCAGCGCGCCGACGGCGGCGACCTTGCCGCTGCGGATCTTGTCGGCGATGGCGGGGTTGCCCGCGATCGCCTCGTCCACGGCGGTCGTGAGCGCGCCCTCGTCCGAGACGACCTTCAGGCCGCGCTTCTCGACGACCTCGTCCGGCGTGCCTTCGCCGTTCAGGACGCCTTCGAACACCTGGCGGGCCAGCTTGTCGTTCAGATCGCCCTTGGCGACGAGCTCGGCGACCCGCGCGACCTGCACCGGGGTGACCGGCAGCTCGTCAAGGGCCCTGCCGGTCTCGTTGGCGTTGCGGGCCAGTTCGCCCATCCACCACTTGCGCGCGGCGGCCGCGTCCGCGCCCACCTCGATCGTGGCGACGATGGGGTCGACCGCACCGGCGTTCAGCATCGACTGCATGTCGTGCTCCGAGACGCCCCACTCCTCGCGGAGGCGGTTGCGGCGCACGCGCGGCATCTCGGGGAGGCCGGAGCGCAGTTCCTCGACCCACTCGCGGGCCGGGGCCACCGGGACGAGGTCGGGCTCCGGGAAGTACCGGTAGTCCTCGGCGTTGTCCTTGATGCGGCCCGACGTCGTGGAACCGTCCTCCTCGTGGAAGTGACGGGTCTCCTGGACGATCGTTCCGCCCGAGTTCAGCACCGCGGCATGCCGCTGGATCTCGAAGCGCGCCGCCCGCTCCACGGAACGGAGCGAGTTGACGTTCTTCGTCTCCGAGCGCGTACCGAACTCCTCGCGCCCGTGCGGGCGCAGGGACAGGTTCACGTCGCAGCGCATCTGGCCCTTGTCCATCCGGGCCTCGGACACGTCGAGCGCCTTGATGACCTCGCGCAGCTCGGCGACGTACGCCTTGGCGACCTCGGGAGCCCGCTCGCCCGCGCCCTCGATCGGCTTGGTGACGATCTCGATGAGCGGGATGCCCGCGCGGTTGTAGTCCAGGAGCGAGTGCGACGCGCCGTGGATACGGCCCGTCGCGCCACCGACGTGCGTGGACTTGCCGGTGTCCTCCTCCATGTGGGCGCGCTCGATCTCCACGCGGAAGACCTCGCCGTCCTCCAGCTGGACGTCCAGATAGCCGTTGAAGGCGATCGGCTCGTCGTACTGGGAGGTCTGGAAGTTCTTCGGCATGTCCGGATAGAAGTAGTTCTTCCGGGCGAAGCGGCACCACTCGGCGATCTCGCAGTTCAGCGCGAGGCCGATCTTGATGGCGGACTCGACGCCGATCTCGTTGACGACCGGCAGCGCGCCGGGCAGGCCGAGACAGGTCGGGCAGGTCTGGCTGTTGGCGTCCTGCTTGAGCTCGGTGGAGCAGCCGCAGAACATCTTGGTCTTGGTGCCCAGCTCGACATGGACCTCAAGGCCCATGACGGGGTCGTACGTCGCGAGGGCATCCTCGTACGACACCAGGTCAGTCGTGACAGTCACGGTGAAACTTTCCCTCTCAACCCAGCAGGACGTCGTCGTCGCCGAGCTTCTTCAGCTCGCGATAGAGCAGAGCAAGACCGGTGACGATGGCGGCGGCGGAGACAGCGGCATCGACGAGCCGGAGCGTGTCGTTCTCCTTGCGGGCCAGCTTGGCCTGCTTGACGACCGAGATCGCGCCGAAGGCGGTGGTGGCCATCGACAGGTACGCGCCGGGCTTGGACTTCTTGAAGCCCTGGGCCTTGGCAGTCATAGGACTCATAGTGACGGTGCCTCCTCAAGCAGCGGGTGACCCCACCTTTCCACGAAGGCGGCCTCGACGGCAGCGCCGACCTTGTAAAGGCGGTCGTCCTTCATGGCCGGGGCGATGATCTGCAGACCGACGGGCAGGCCGTCCTCCGGCGCGAGGCCGCAGGGCAGCGACATGGCGGCGTTGCCCGCCATGTTCGACGGAATGGTGCACACGTCCGCGAGGTACATCGCCATCGGGTCGTCGGCGCGCTCGCCGATCGGGAAGGCGGTGGTGGGCGTCGCGGGCGAGACGATCACGTCGACCTGCTCGAAGGCCTTCTCGAAGTCCTTCGTGATCAGGGTGCGGACCTTCTGGGCGCTTCCGTAGTACGCGTCGTAGTAGCCGGAGCTCAGTGCGTACGTGCCGAGGATGATGCGGCGCTTGACCTCGTCGCCGAAGCCGGCCTCGCGGGTCAGCGCGGTGACGTCCTCGGCGGACTTCGTGCCGTCGTCGCCGACCCGCAGGCCGTAACGCATGGCGTCGAAGCGGGCCAGGTTGGACGAGCACTCGCTCGGCGCGATCAGGTAGTACGCGGAGAGCGCCAGGTCGAAGGACGGGCAGTCCAGCTCGACGATCTCGGCGCCGAGCTCCTTGAGCAGCGCCACGGACTCCCGGAAGCGCTGGACGACGCCTGCTTGGTAACCCTCGCCGGCGAACTGCTTGACGACGCCGACGCGCATGCCCTGTACGGAGCCGTTGCGGGCCGCCTCGACGACCGCGGGGACCGGGGCGTCGATGGACGTCGAGTCGAGCTCGTCGTGCCCGGCGATGACCTCGTGCAGGAGCGCGGCGTCCAGGACCGTGCGGGCGCAGGGACCGCCCTGGTCGAGGGAGGACGAGAACGCCACCATGCCGTAGCGCGAGACGCCGCCGTACGTCGGCTTGACGCCGACCGTGCCGGTGACGGCCGCGGGCTGGCGGATGGAGCCGCCGGTGTCCGTGCCGATGGCGAGCGGGGCCTCGTACGAGGCGAGGGCGGCGGAGGAGCCGCCGCCGGAGCCGCCGGGGATGCGGGTGAGGTCCCACGGGTTGCCGGTGGGGCCGTACGCGCTGTTCTCGGTGGAGGACCCCATGGCGAACTCGTCCATGTTGGTCTTGCCGAGGATGACGACGTCGGCGTCCTTCAGCTTGCGCGTGACGGTCGCGTCGTACGGCGGGATCCAGCCCTCGAGGATCTTGGAACCGACCGTGGTCGGGACACCCTCGGTGGTGAAGATGTCCTTGAGTGCGAGCGGGACGCCGGCCAGCGGGCCGAGCTTCTCGCCGTTGTCCCGCTTGGCGTCGACGGCGCGGGCCTGCGCGAGGGCGCCCTCACGGTCGACGTGCAGGAAGGCGTGCACCTTCTCGTCGACGGCCTCGATGCGGGCGAGGTGGGCCTCGGTGACCTCGACGGCCGTCAGCTCGCCGGAGGCGACCTTCGCGGCGATGTCGGCGGCGGTGAGCCTGATGATGTCGATCTTGCTGTCCGTCATGGTGATTAGTCCTCCCCCAGGATCTGCGGCACCTTGAAACGCTGCTGCTCTTGGGCCGGGGCGCCGGAGAGCGCCTGCTCGGGGGTGAGCGACGGACGGACCTCGTCCGCACGCATGACGTTCGTCAGCGGCAGCGGGTGGGAGGTCGGCGGTACGTCTTGGTCGGCGACCTCGGAGACGCGGGCGACCGCGCCGATGATGTCGTCGAGCTGTCCGGCGAAGTGGTCGAGCTCCTCGGCCTTCAGCTCAAGACGTGCTAGGCGGGCGAGGTGGGCGACCTCCTCGCGCGTAATGCCAGGCATGCGGCGATCCTCTGGGGGTGAGTGTGTGGTGTGTGGCCCCAATCCTATGGGGCCGCACCCCGTGCACGTGAAACGGATTGTCTCGACGGGGGCGCGGGCGGCTCTTCGCCCCGCCGCGTCGGCTCCGGACGGCCGGGCTCGCCCCTTACTTCACGATGTCGGCCCCGGCCTCGGCCGCCGCCGCCGCGGCCGCCTCCTCGGCGGCGACGTCCACCGGGCGGCGCCATCCACGCGATCCCCGGGCCCGCAGCCAGGCGGTGGTCTCGTCCGGCGGCATCGCGGCGGCGACCAGCCACCCCTGCACCGCGTCGCACCCCAGGTCGCGCAACCGCTCCCACGTCTCGTCGTCCTCGACGCCCTCGGCGACGACGAGCAGCCCGAGGGAGTGCGCGAGGTCGACCGTGCAGCGGACGATCTCCGCGTCCTCGTTGTCGACGGCTAGGCGCGCCACGAACGAGCGGTCGATCTTCAGCTCGCTCACCGGCAGCCGCCGCAGGTGCACCAGCGACGAGTACCCCGTGCCGAAGTCGTCGAGCGACATCTTGACGCCGTGGCCGGTCAGACCGGCCAGCGTGTCCGCGGCCCGCTGCGGGTCCTCCAGGAGGACGTGCTCCGTTATCTCCAGCTGCAGCGCCCCCGCCGGGACCCCGTGGCGGGCCAGGCGCGCGGCGACCGCGCCGGCGAAGCCGGGCGTGTGGACGTCGCGTGGCGACACGTTCACCGCGACGGGGACCTTCAGGCCCATCGCCTGCCACTTCGCCACCTGGCAGAGCGCGGTCTCCAGGACGTACTCCGTCAGGTGCGGCATGAGGCCGGACGACTCCGCTATGGCGATGAACTCGTCCGGTGGCACCTTCCCGCGCTCGGGGTGCACCCACCGCACCAGCGCCTCGAGCCCCGCGACGCGACCGTCGAACTGGACCTTCGGCTGGTAGTGGAGTTCCACGTCGCCCGCGTCGAGCGCCCGGCGCAGATCGCCCAACAGCCCGAGACGGTCGGGGGTGTTGGAGTCCCGCTTGGACTCGTACACCTCGACGCCCGTGCGGTCCCGCTTGGCCTGGTACATCGCGACGTCCGCCCGGCGCAGCAGTCCCTCGGCGTCCATGGCGTGGTCGGGGAAGACGGCGAGTCCCGCGCTTGCCTCCAGGACCAGCGTCAGGCCGTCGAGGTCGAGGGGTGAGCCGAGGGCGGCGACCAGCGACCGGGCCACCCGGGTGGCGGACGTGGTGGAGTCGGCGACGGGCAGCAGGACGGCGAACTCGTCGCCGCCGAGCCGCGCGGCCTCCGCACCGCGCGGCAGGGCCAGTCGCAGCCGGTCGGCGATCTGCAACAGCAGACGGTCGCCCGCGAGGTGACCGAGGGTGTCGTTCACCGACCGGAAGCGGTCCATGTCGATCAGCATCAGGGCGGAGCGCGCCCCGATCCGCTCGGCGTCGTCCAGGGCGGTCCAGGTCCGTTCGAGGAGCCACTGGCGGTTGGGCAGGCCGGTGAGCGGGTCGCGCAGCTGCTCCTCGGCCCTGGCCCGCGCGATCCACAGCGTCGAGTCGAGCGCGACGAGGGGGATCGCGAAGAGGGGCAGCAGGATGGGCGTCGAGGCGGCGACCACGCAGATCAGCGGTGCGATGCCGAGCAGCGCGACACCGACGAGGCCCTGCCGGACCAGGGCCGTGCGGGTGACCGTGGGCAGGGCGCCGGTGCGCGGCGCGTGGACGTACCAGAGCAGGACGCGGGTGACGACGAGGTACGCCACGGCGGCGAGCGCCACTTCGGGGGCGGAGTACAAATTCCAGGTCTCGGGCAGCCAGGGCGACTCCGTCGAGGGGGCCGTGCCGAACGCGGCCATGGCGAGCGCGCCCGCGCCGATGCCGAGGATGTCGACCGCGCCGTGCAGGATGCCCTGGCGCCAGCGGTGGCGGCGCGCGACGCCGACGAGGACGACGACGGTGAGGCTGACCATTCCGGCGGGTACCCAGCCGTACAGCAGGAGCACGGCGACGGTGAGCGCGCCGCCCGATCCCGTGCCGCCCCACCAGCGGTCGCGGCCGAGCGCGACGAGGTGGGCGACGATGAGCCCCGTGAGGACGGCGAGGGACCAGCCGACCGTGCCGGAGGGAAACAGATCGCCTCGTCCGGTGAGCGCGTGGAAGAAGCCCGTGCCGAGCACCATCGCGGCGGTCGTCACGACGACAACCGGAAGCACCGGCCAGGGGTCGCGCTCGCCCGAGGCGTCGTCCGGGCCATGCGCCTCCGCGCCGCGCCAGAGCGGCCTGCGCCGCCCCTCGACGCCGGTCTGGGTGGAACAGGGCCCCGCGTCCCGCCCGCCCCCGCTCTCGCCCACGCCGAGTTCCTGCGTGCCGTACCCGCCGACGGTGCTCCATGCGCGTTCGCGGCGCTCAACTGGGGTACTCGGGACGGCGGGGCGCCCTCTCTCGGCTTCGCGTGACTCCCGTGCCGCTGCCGCTCCGCGTCCGCTGAGCCACGCGCCCGGTCCGCGCCGCAGGCGCGCGCGCAGCCGGGAGTCCGGTGCGGCGCTCTCGGTCGGTTCCATTCCCGTCCCTCTCACAGCCGGCGGTGCCCACGCCACGCGGACTCACTCCACAAGACAGCCGCGTCCGAAACTCCTTCCCCGTGCTCCCTGTGAGCAGGGGATACCCCAATCGCAGCGGGGCACGGCAGGCGCACACCTCAACAGTAGGCCGCAGAAGGCTTCTACGGGCAGCGGTCCACTACGGTTGCCCGAATGCGACCCGGCCACCCGTATGCCTCTGGTATGCGCTGAACGGGTGGCCTTCAACCGCTACTCCTCGGTCGGAAGCGCGACTTCCGCCGCCGCGTCCGGTCCCTGTTCCAGCAGGACGGCGAAGCCTTCCTCGTTGAGAACCGGAACCTTCAGCTGCATCGCCTTGTCGTGCTTCGACCCGGGATTGTCACCCACGACTACGAAACTTGTCTTCTTCGAAACGGAACCGGTGACCTTTGCTCCCCGGCTCTGCAACGCCTCTTTTGCGCCATCCCGCGTGTGGTGCTCAAGCGTTCCGGTCACGACGACGGTGAGGCCTTCGAGCGGTCGCGGCCCCTCGTCCTGTCCCCCTCCCTCTTCCTCCATGCGGACACCGGCCGCGCGCCACTTGCGCAGGATCTCCCGGTGCCACTCCTCCTCGAACCACTGCTTCAGGGAGGCGGCGATGGTCGGTCCCACACCCTCGACGGCGGCCAGCTCCTCCTCCGTGGCCTGCTCGATCCGCTCGATGGACCGGAACTCGCGGGCCAGTGCCTCGGCGGCGACCGGGCCCACGTGGCGGATGGAGAGGCCCGTGATGACGCGTGCGAGCGGGCGCTCCTTGGCCGCCGCGATGTTCTCCAGCATGGACAGGGCGTTCTTCCTGGCCTCGCCCTGCTGGTTGGCGAAGACCGTGGCGATCTTCTCCTCACCCGTCTTCGGGTCCCGCTTGGGCAGCCCGCTGTCCTGATCCAGTACGTACGCCTTGATCGGCAGGAGCCGCTCGATGGTGAGGTCGAAGATGTCGCCCTCGTCCAGGATCGGCGGCTCTGACGGCTCGAGGGGCTTGGTGAGCGCGGCAGCCGCGACGTATCCGAAGTTCTCGATGTCCAGGCTCTTGCGGCCCGCGAGATAGAAGAGGCGCTCGCGCAACTGGGCGGGGCAGGAACGGGCGTTGGGGCACCGGAGGTCGATATCGGCCTCCTTCATCGGCCGCAGCGCCGTCCCGCACTCGGGGCACTCGGCGGGCATCTCGAACTCCCGCTCGGTGCCGTCGCGCAGGTCGACGACCGGGCCGAGGATCTCCGGGATGACGTCGCCCGCCTTGCGCAGGACGACCGTGTCCCCGATGAAGACGCCCTTCTTCTTCACCACGTCCTGGTTGTGCAGGGTCGCGAACTCGACCTCGGATCCCGCGACCGTGACGGGCTCCACCTGGGCGTACGGCGTGACGCGGCCGGTGCGGCCGACGCCCACCCGGATGTTGACCAGCTTGGTGTTGACCTCCTCGGGGGCGTACTTCCAGGCGATCGCCCAGCGCGGGGCGCGCGAGGTCGAACCGAGGCGGCCCTGGAGCGGGATCTCGTCCAGCTTCACGACGACGCCGTCGATCTCGTGCTCCACGGAGTGGCGGTTCTCGCCGAAGTACGTGATGAAGTCCCGTACGCCCTCGAGTCCTTGGACCACCTTGTTGTGCTGGGCCGTGGGCAGACCCCACTCGTGCAGGAGGTCATAGGCGTGGCTGAGGCAGTCGATGTCGAAGCCCTCGCGGGCGCCGATGCCGTGCACCACCATGTGCAGCGGGCGCGTCGCGGTGACGCGCGGGTCCTTCTGGCGCAGTGAACCCGCCGCCGCGTTGCGCGGGTTGGCGAAGGGCTTGTCCCCCGCCTCCACCAGGCGGGCGTTCAGCTCCTCGAACTTCTCCATCGGGAAGAAGACCTCGCCGCGGATCTCGACGAGGGCGGGGATCTTGTCGCCCTTGAGGCGGTCCGGGATGTCCGCGATGGTGCGGACGTTCGGAGTGATGTCCTCGCCGGTGCGGCCGTCGCCGCGGGTGGCCGCGCGCGTGAGCTTGCCGTCCTCGTACGTCAGATTCACCGCGAGGCCGTCGACCTTCAGCTCGCACAGGAAGTGGTACGCGCTGGTGCCGACCTCTTTGGCCACGCGGTCGGCCCAGCCTGCGAGCTCCTCGTCGTCGAAGGCGTTGTCCAGGGAGAGCATGCGCTCGCGGTGCTGGACCGAGGTGAACTCGGTCTCGTAGGCCCCGGAGACCTTCTGGGTGGGCGAGTCGGGCGTGCGCAGCTCGGAATACCGCTCTTCCAGGGCCTCGAGCGAGCGAAGGAGCTTGTCGAACTCGGCGTCGCTGACGACCGGTTGGTCGTTCACGTAGTACCGGAAGCGGTGCTCCTCGATCTGTTCGGCCAGCTGGGCGTGCTGATCCCGTGCCTCGGCGGGCACAGAGCCTTGCTGTTCGACAGCCACCGTTTCGTCCTCCCGTTACGTCATACCCAATTACTCAGGGTTGTCCGCGAGTGATCTCGCCGCCCTGGCGCAGTGGGCGAGCACCGCGCGCGCGTGCGCGGGAGAAGCCCCCGCGAGCCCGCACGACGGAGTGACCACGACCGACTCCGCGAGAGAACCCGGATTCAGCCCCAGCCTGCGCCACAGCGTCCTGACACCCATGACGCTACCGGCAGGGTCTGACAATGGTCCTTCCACGCCCGCCACGACACCGGCGAAGAGCTTCGTGCCGCCCTCGACGGCCTCACCGATCGCCTCGTCGTCACGCTCGGTGAGCAGCGAGAAGTCGAACGAGATGGCGTCGGCGCCCGCACGGCGAAGGAGCGCGAACGGCACGTCCGGCGCGCAGGAGTGCACGGCGGCAGGACCGTCATGGACGCCCAGGACCTCCCTCAGGGTGCTCTCCACGAGCTGCCGGTCCACGGCGCGGTGCGTGCGGTACTCGCTCGCGGTCTTGACGTGTCCCCGCAGTACGGCCATGAGCGAGGGCTCGTCGAGCTGGAGCACGACCTGGGCGCCGGGGATCCTGCGGCGTACGTCCGCGAGGTGGGCGCGCAGGCCCTCCGCGAGCGATCCGGCCAGGTCACGGCAGGCGCCCTGATCCGAGAGCGCGGCCTGGCCGTTCTTCAGCTCCAGGGACGCGGCGAGCGTCCACGGCCCGACGGCCTGCACCTTGAGCGGCCCTTCGTACCCCTGGGTGAACTCCTCCAGGGCGTCGAGGTCTTCGCCGAGCCAGGCCCTCGCGCGGCGCGTGTCCCGGCCCGGCCGGTCGCCGATCCGCCAGCCGCTGGGCTCCACGCGCGCGTAGAGCTCGACCAGCATCCCCGCGGTCCGGCCGATCATGTCGGCGCCGGGCCCGCGCGTGGGCATCTCCGCCAGGTACGGGAAGTCCTCGAAGCTGCCGGTGACGGTCTTCGCGGTCTCGCGGGCGTCGCCGCCCGGCATGGACCCGATGCCGGTGGCGGGTCCCCAAGTGAAAGCGTTCACTGTCCCGGCCGCACTGTCAGGTCGTTGACCTCCGCGTCCCGCGGCAGGTCGATGGCCATCACGATCGTCGTGGCGACCGACTCCGGGTCGATGAAGCGGGAGGGGTCGTACGTCTTGCCCTCCTGCTGGTGCACCTTGGCCTGCATGGCGCTCGCGGTGCGGCCCGGGTAGACGGAGGTGACGCGGACGCCGTTCGCGTGCTCCTCGGCGCGCAGGGCGTCGGCCAGGGCCTTGAGACCGTGCTTGGAGGCGGCGTAGGCGGACCAGTCGGCGTGGGCGCTCAGGCCCGCTCCCGAGTTGACGAACACCACGTGGCCCTGGGCGACGCGGAGCTGGGGAAGGAAGTGGCGGGTCAGCTCGGCGGGTGCGATGAGGTTGACGTTGAGCTGGTGGCGCCAGGACTTGGGGGTGAGGTCGCCGACCCGGCCCAGGTCGACGACGCCCGCGATGTGGAGCAGGGAGTCGACGCGGTCGGGCAGCGTCTGGTGGCCGAATGCCCAGGAGAGCTTGTCCGGGTCGGAGAGGTCGCCCACGAGCGTGGCCGAGCCGGGGAACTGCGCCGCGAGTTCCTTGGCCCGGCCCGCGTCCCGTGCGTGCAGGACGAGCACGTCGCCGCGTGCGTGGAGGCGGCGGGCGACGGCCGCGCCGATGCCGGAGCCGGCCCCGGTGATCACATGTGTTGCCATGCGTCCATCGTCGCACCCCGGCAGCTGCGGCTCAGCGCGTGCCCATGGACTCCTCGAGGTAGGCGAGGGCACCGACCGGCTCCTCGGCGAAGAAGACGAGGCCGGTCAGCGGCACCGGCAGGAAGCCCTCGTCCTCCATGCGCTGGAACTGCTCCTTCAAGCCGTCGTAGAACCCCGCGGAGTTGAGCAGGACCACCGGCTTGGTGTGCTTGCCGTGCTTCTTCAGCTCCAGGATCTCGGTGGCCTCGTCCAGCGTGCCCGTGCCGCCGACCATGATCACGATCGCGTCGGCCTTCTCCAGGAGCAGCGCCTTGCGCTCGGCGAGGTCGCGCGCGATCACCATCTCGTCGGGCGCGGAGACGGCCCTGGCCTTGGCGGCGAGGAAGTCGACCGAGACACCGACCAGACGCCCGCCCGCCTCTTCCACACCGTCCGCGACGACCTTCATCAGGCCGCTCTCCGAACCGCCCCACACCAGGGTGTGGCCGCCCTTGCCGAGCAGCTCGGCGAATTCGCGCGCGGGGCGGGTGTAGCGCTCGGGAAGGTCGGCCGCGGAGAGGAAGACACAGATGTTCATGGCCTCACCGTACGATCCGGCACACACTGGGTGGCACGCGGCCGTTCACAGAGCCTGAGCGCTGACAGAGAGCCTGAGCGCTGACAGAAGGAGACCACGGTGACAGCAGGGCACAAGATCACCATCGAGCAGGGCACCGACCTCGTACGCGTGGTGCGTTCGGACGGCCAGGTCGTGGCCGAGAGCCGCCGCCCGCTGCTGCTGCGCGAGACGGGCTACCCCGTGCGCTACTACCTCCCGCCACAGGACGTGCGCACCGACCTCCTGACCCCCTCGGACACGACGACGTACTGCCCGTTCAAGGGAACGGCGTCCTACTGGTCGCTGCCGGACGCCGAGAACGGCACGGACGGCAAGGACGCCGTGTGGGGGTATCCGGAGCCGAAGGACGCGGTGGCCGAGATCAAGGACCACTTCTGCTTCTACGACGTGGAAGCGGTGTGAGGGTGCCGCGCAGGGCCTAGACGGTGGCCGTGGCCCTCTCCGTAGTGGCGATCGTCGCCGAGCCGACCACGCGCGTGCCGTCGTAGAGCACGATCGCCTGGCCGGGGGCCACGCCGCGTACGGGCTCCTCGAAGGAGACCCGCAGCTCCGAGCCGTCGACCAGCTCCGCGCGAACCGGCGTCTCGCCGCCGTGCGCCCGCAGCTGCGCCGTGTACGTGCCGGGTCCGGAGGGGGCCGCGCCGCACCAGCGGGGCTTGATCGCCGTCAGGCCCGTGACGTCCAGGGCGGCCGCGGGGCCGACCGTCACGGTGTTGTTCACCGGGGAGATGTCCAGGACGTAGCGCGGCTTGCCGTCGGGGGCCGGGGTGCCGATCCGCAGGCCCTTGCGCTGGCCGATGGTGTAGCCGAAGGCTCCCTCGTGGGTGCCCAGCTTGTTGCCGTCGGCGTCGACGATGTCGCCCTCCGCCTTGCCGAGGCGGTCCGCGAGGAAGCCCTGGGTGTCGCCGTCGGCGATGAAGCAGATGTCGTGGCTGTCGGGCTTCTTGGCGACGGCCAGGCCGCGCGCCTCGGCCTCCGCGCGGATCTCCTCCTTGGTGGTGAGCGTGTCACCGAGGGGGAACATGGCGTGGGCGAGCTGGCGGTCGTCGAGGACTCCGAGGACGTAACTCTGGTCCTTGGCCATGTCCGATGCGCGGTGCAGCTCGCGGGTGCCGTCGTCGTTCACGACGACCGTGGCGTAGTGGCCAGTGACGACCGCGTCGAAGCCCAGGGCGAGGGCCTTGTCCAGGAGCGCGGCGAACTTGATCTTCTCGTTGCAGCGGAGGCACGGGTTGGGGGTGCGCCCCGCCTCGTACTCGGCGACGAAGTCCTCGACCACGTCCTCGCGGAACCGTTCGGCCAGGTCCCAGACGTAGAACGGGATGCCGATGACGTCCGCGGCGCGGCGGGCGTCGCGGGAGTCCTCGATGGTGCAACAGCCTCGTGCGCCCGTGCGGAACGATTGCGGGTTGGCCGAGAGTGCCAGGTGCACTCCGGTCACGTCGTGCCCTGCCTCGGCGGCACGCGCGGCGGCGACGGCGGAGTCCACGCCGCCCGACATGGCGGCGAGAACACGGAGGGGGCGGGGGCGCTGCGGGGTCTGGGTCTCAGTCATAGCTCTAACAGGGTACGGGCCCGCGGGAACCAGCCGCCCGTGAGTAAGCGTTGACGATCACATGGGGGAAGAACAGGACTCGACAGCGGAGCAGGGGCAGGGGCGCCGGGGCGTCAATCGCCGGACGCTTCTGATCGGCGGCGCGGCGGCGGCCGTCGGCACGGCCGCGCTCGCTTCGGACGAGCTGGGCCGCCTGTGGTGGCGGGTGCCCGGTGTGGTCAAGAAGCGCAAGGAGGGCGAGGTCGACGCCCGGGGCGCCCAGTGGACAGCGGCGTCCGACTACAACTGGCGCCGAGCCGACCGGCCCGACGACTACGGAATCGACATGGTCGTCATACACGTCGTGCAGGGCGGGTACGCGACGGCGCTGAGGGTCTTCAAGGACCCGGCACACGGCGCGGCGACCCACTATGTGGTGCGCAAGGACGGGCACGTGGCC
The DNA here is from genome assembly GCF_040660195.1 of Streptomyces sp. NPDC050147. Taxonomy (NCBI): domain Bacteria; kingdom Bacillati; phylum Actinomycetota; class Actinomycetes; order Kitasatosporales; family Streptomycetaceae; genus Streptomyces; species Streptomyces sp. NPDC050147. The sequence continues at coordinate 246,689 of NZ_JBFALJ010000011.1, forward strand.
CAGATGATCCGCGAGCTGGACGTGGCGTTCCACGCGGGGAACAAGAGCTACAACGAACGGAGCATCGGCATCGAGCACGAGGGCTTCGTCGACAAGAAGTCCTCGTTCACCGACGCGATGTACGAGTCGTCGGCGCGGCTCACCGCCGGCATCTGCGAGCGGTACGACATTCCGGTGGACCGGAAGCACATCGTCGGGCACGTGGAGGTGCCGGGCACCGACCACACGGACCCCGGGCCGCACTGGGACTGGGACCGGTACATACGGCTGGTGCGCAAGGCCCGCACCGCTCTCGGCTGACCACCCCACCGCCGCTAGCGCAGGTGCACCGGCAGCGACTCCACCCCGTACACGATGGACAGCTTGCGGAAGGCGAGTTCCTCGGGGGCGACCGTGAGCCGCATCCGGGGGAAGCGCTTCACGAGGGCCGGGTAAGCGGCACGCAGCTCCATGCGGGCCAGTTCGGCACCGATGCAGCGGTGGATGCCGTAGCCGAAGGCGAGGTGACCCGAGGCCTTGCGGTGCGGGTCGAAACCGCCGCCGTCGGGCGTGTACTTGGCGTCGCGGTTGCCGCCGCTCAGGGAGCACAGGACCAGGTCGCCCTTGGGGATGAGCACTCCGGCTACCTCGATGTCCTCGCGGGCGAACCGCGGGAAGGCCACCTGCACGACGGTGAGGTAGCGCAGCGCCTCCTCGACGAAGGGGGCGGCCGCCGCGTCGTCCTCGCGCAGCCGCGCCGCGATCTCGGGATCCTGCAGGAGGAGCAGGGAGCCGAGGGCCACCATGCTCGCGGTCGTCTCGAAGCCACCGGTGAGGATGCCGTCGGCGAGACCGGCGAGCTCCTCGTCGCCGACCGTGTCGCCATGCTCCTTCACGATCATGCCGAGCAGTCCGTCGCCCGGGTTCTCGCGCTGCTTCTTGACGACGTCCCGGAAGTACGAGAGCGAGGCGGATATCGCCCCGAAGGGAGCGGTCGCCCCGGCGAAGAGGTCGAAGCGCTCCATGGCCAGCTGCTGGAAGTCGTGGCGGTCCTCGTAGGGCACGCCGAGCAGCTCGCAGATCGTCAGCGAGGGGATCGGCAGCGCGAAGGCCTGGACGAGGTCGACGGGCCCGTCGGCGGCCTCCATGGCGTCGAGGCGCTCCTCGACGATGGCCTCGATCCGGGGCGTGAGGCGGCGCAGCCTGCGCATCGTGAACTCGGGCGTGAGGATGCGGCGCAGATGCGTATGGACCGGGGGGTCGCTGAAGCCGAGACCGCCGGGGTGGTGGTCGTCGACCACTCCGGCATTGCCCGCGAGGTTCGTGAAGTCGTTGCTGAAGCCGTCGGTCGCGCCGAGGACGGCCTTCACCTCGTCATAGCCGGTGACCACCCAGGCGTCCATGCCGAAGGGCAGCGGCACCTTGGATATCGGCTGCTCCGCCTGGTGCTCGGTGAGCTGGGCGACCGGGTCGAGCCCGTCGCGGCGCATCGGCGCGAGCAGGGGCTCGGGCAGTTTCGAGATCGTGGAGGCGCTGATCCCGTTCTTCTGGATCCGGGACAGATACATGCGTCCGAGCCGCGCGGCGATGCGAGAGCGGAGGTTCGCCTTCAATGTGAACTCCATGAGGGGTGGTCGTGCAGCCCCGAAGGGGGTTGTCGTGCAGCCCCGAACGCGCGGAGCGGACTCGCGAGCGGCAAGCATAGATCGGCGGACTGTGGGCCTCGTAGCCCGCTCCTGTGCCTGTCCGGCCGATAGCGGCTGAAACCGGCATCAAGTCGGGGCGGAATCAGCCCAGTCCAGCGTTACCTGCGTCACCTACCGGTATAAACCGGAATCAACCCACGTGTCCCGGCCTCAGCTCAGCCCCGCCGTCCGTGCCCGCTCCACCGCCGGGCCGATCGCCTGGGCCACCGCGTCCACGTCCGCCTTGGTCGAGGTGTGGCCGAGGGAGAAGCGGAGCGTGCCGCGGGCCAGGTCGGGGTCGGTGCCGGTGGCGAGCAGGACGTGGCTCGGCTGGGCCACGCCCGCCGTGCACGCCGAGCCGGTGGAGCACTCGATGCCCTGGGCGTCGAGCAGCAGCAGAAGGGAGTCCCCCTCGCAGCCGGGGAAGGTGAAGTGCGCGTTCGCGGGCAGCCGGTCGACCGGGTCACCCCCCAGGATCGCGCCGGGGACCTCCGCGCGCACGGCGGCGATCAGATCGTCCCGCAGGCCGCCGATCTCCCGGGCGAACCACTCCCGCTGCCCGGCGGCGTGCTTCCCCGCGACGGCGAACGAGGCGATCGCGGGCACGTCGAGCGTTCCGGAGCGCACATGACGCTCCTGCCCACCGCCGTGCAGGACGGGCACGGGGCTGTACTCGCGGCCCAGGAGCAGCGCCCCGATGCCGTAGGGACCGCCGATCTTGTGCCCGGAGACGGTCATCGCGGCGAGGCCGGACGCACCGAAGTCGACGGGCAGCTGGCCGTAGGCCTGCACCGCGTCGGCGTGCAAGGGGATGTCGAACTCCCCCGCCACGTCGGCCAGTTCACGGACCGGCTGGATGGTGCCGATCTCGTTGTTGGCCCACATGACGGTGGCGAGGGCGACGTCGCCGGGGTCGCGCTCGATCGCCTCGCGCAGCGCTTCGGGGTGCACGCGGCCATAGGCGTCGACGGGGAGGTACTCGACGGTGGCGCCCTCGTGCTCGCCGAGCCAGTGCACGGCGTCGAGGACGGCGTGGTGCTCGACGGGGCTGGCCAGGACACGGGTCCGCGCGGGTTCGGCATCGCGCCGCGCCCAGTACAGGCCCTTCACGGCGAGGTTGTCGGCCTCGGTGCCGCCCGCGGTGAAGACGGTCTCGCTGGGGCGCGCGCCGAGCGACTCGGCGAGCGTCTCGCGGGCCTCCTCGACGGTGCGTCGCGCCCGGCGCCCCGCGGCGTGCAGTGAGGAAGCATTGCCGGTGACGGCGAGCTGGGCGGTCATCGCCGCGATCGCCTCCGGGAGCATCGGAGTCGTCGCTGCGTGGTCGAGGTAGGCCATGGTGGGCACGATTCTACGAGCCTCGCCGTGCCCCGCGTCCAAGCGGTGTCAGCCCGCGAGACCCCACGACACGGTGTTGTCCATGGACATCAGTACGCCGAGGACGACGAGATCGGCCACGCCGAGCCCGAGTCCGAGCATCGCGCGGCCCTTCCGGCCGGTCCCGCGCAGGAGCGCCATGCTCGCGAGGACGATCGCGATCGGGCCGAGGAAGAGGTTCAGGACGAGCAGCCCGAGCAGGCCGAGGACGAACGAGGCGACGGCCATGCCGTCGGTGTCGCGCCGGCCGGTGGGGAGGGGGGCGGTAGAAGAAGTGGCGGTCTTGGACCGGGTGGGGCTGGTGGTGGTGAGACCCATGGTGCGACTCCTTTCAGGTGCCGTACGGATCAGTGCGGACCAGCTGCGGATCAGTTGCGGGCGAGCTGCGGATCGGTGGTGGCGCGCTCAGGACCGGCGGCGCGCGTGGCGCTCGCGGACCGCGAACACCGTGAGCCAGACGCCGATGACGGCGGCGGCGACGAGGGAGACGGGCAGCGGCGCATGCGCCACGGAGCCCATCGCGACACCGAGCAGCAGGAGAGCGGCTACGAGGAACAGCATGGGACACCTCTCGATTGAGGTCTCGGTCGAGGTCTCGACTGAAGCTTTCGGTGAACGCTTGTGGTGACAACTGTTCACTGAGTTAGAGAGTACCGCGCCTCCGGCTTTCCAATCCCGGAGAACAGTTGTTAACTGCATGGCATGAGTCACACTCTCGGCGTCCGGCAGGCCCAGAAGCAGAAAACCCGGCAGGCACTCCTCGACGCGGCGCTCCAGCTGCTTGAGGAGCAGAGCCTGAGCAGCCTGGGCCTGCGCGAGGTCACCCGCGCCGTGGGCGTGGCTCCCACCGCCTTCTACCGGCACTTCCGTGACATGGCCGACCTCGGTGTGGCGCTGGTCGAGGAGGCGCTCGACAGTCTGCACACCACGCTCGTCTCACTCCTCGCGGCCACCGGCGACGGCGAGGAACGCATCGCGGCCACGGTCGAGTTGATCGTCGCCTATGTGCGCACGCACCCCGCGCACGTCCGCTTCATCGCCCGCGAGCAGCACGGCGGGGTGCAGGCCGTGCGGTCCGCGATAGGCGATCAACTGACGCTGTTCGCCCAGGAGGTGAAGGGCCAGTTCGCCCAGGAGCCCGAGTCCGCGGGCTGGGACGAGGACGATCTCCTGATGCTGGCCAGGATGTACGTCGACCACATGGTGATGACGGCGTCCGCACTCCTGGAGGCGGCGCCCGACGCCCAGGAACGGGTGGCGGCCGGCGCCCGCAGGCGGCTGCGCCTGGTCTCGCTCGGGCGACGCCACTGGCTGGACGAGCAGTGACCCAAAGGCGGCAGCATGCGCCACCGGCCGCGAGCCTCGACACTCCCGTAAGGAGCTACTAGCCTTACGGTCATGACGACCGACCGCGACTGGACTCTCGACCAGACCTTCGCAGGACCGACCGGCGCCGTCCGCTGGACCGCACTCGGCCCCACGGACGCACCGCCCGTCGTCCTGGTCCACGGCACCCCCTTCTCCTCGTACGTCTGGCGGGGCGTGGCCCGCGCTCTCTCCCGCGAACACCGCGTGTACGTGTGGGACTTGCCCGGTTACGGCGCCTCCGAGATGCGCTCCGGGCAGGACGTGACCCTGGCCGCGCAGGCCCGCGTCCTCACCGAGCTCCTCGCGCACTGGGGCCTGGCCGAACCCGCCGTCGTGGCCCACGACTTCGGCGGCTGCGTCGCCCTGCGGGCCCACCTCCTGCACGGCGCCCGCTATGAGCGTCTCGCGCTTGTCGACCCGGTGGCGCTCGCGCCCTGGGGGACCCCCACCTACCGCCTGCTCGGCGCGAACGCCGACGTCTTCACGCAGCTGCCGCCCGCCCTGCACGAGGCACTCGTGCGTGAGTACGTCGCTTCGGCGAGCCACCGCGGCCTGCACCCGGCGGTGCTCGACCGCTTGGTGGAGCCCTGGTGCACGGAGGCGGGCAGGCCCGCGTTCTACCGGCAGATCGCGCAGAACGACCAGCGGTACACCGACGAAGTCCAAGCACATTACGGAGAGTTGGAGCTGCCCGTCCTCATCTGCTGGGGCGCGGACGACACCTGGCTCCCGGTGGAGCGCGGCCACGAGCTCGCGAAGCTGATCCCCGGAGCCGAGCTGCGTCTGATCGAGGGCGCGGGACATCTCGTACAGGAGGACGCACCCGCGGAGCTCACCGCCGAGCTGAGCCGGTTCCTGCGTACAGGTCGCTGACGGCGGCGGCAGCGCCCGCGAGCTCGGCGCGGGCCTCGGGCGGCGACAGCACTTCCACACTCGCGGCGAACGGAAGCAGCGTACGGGTGTCGCCGATGACGCCGAACCCGAGGCGGACAGTGATCCACTCGCTCTCTCCGTCGTCCTCGGGGCGCGCGCTGAGGAACTGCCCCTTGAGACGCAGGAACTGGGCGAAGCGGTCACGCGCGACCCGCGCCGTCACGTCGACGCCGACCGGACGGTCCTCGACCTGCCGCCTCAGCACGCCCCAGACATCGGCGAGTTCGACGCCGGGCCTGCGCCGGACGGGCTGGTCCGTGAGGGTCGCCGCCCGCACGCGGTCGGCACGGAAGAGCCGCGGGGCGCCGCGCCGGTCGGCGACCAGATACCAGACGCCCGCCTTGGAGACGAGACCGTAGGGGTCCACCGTGTAGGTGCGTGTCTCCGCGTCGCCGCTGTGCCGGTAGCGCAGGCGCAGCCGCTGGTCGGAGAAGACGGCGTCCTGCAGTACGTCGAGATCGACCGTGACCGGATCCGATCCGCGGGGCCCCGGCATCCAGCGCGCCGAGTCGACGAGGATGCGCCGGCTCGTCAGCTCGGCGGCGGGCCGATGCGGTGCGGGCAGCGCGGCCATGACCTTGCGCAGCGCGGAGCCGAGCGCCTCGTCAAGCCCGAGCGCGGCGTGCGCCCCCCGCGCGGCCAGGATGAACAGGGCCCGCGACTCGTCCGCCGTGAGCCCCGTGACGTCCGTACGGAAGCCGGGCAGCAGCGCGATGCCGCCGTGCCTGCCCCGCTCGGCGTAGACCGGGACGCCGGAGGCGGAGAGCGCCTCGATGTCGCGGTAGATGGTGCGCACGGAGACTTCCAGACGTTCGGCGAGTTCATGGGCGGGGATCTGTCCACGGGTCTGGAGCAGCAGCAGGATCGAGAGCAGCCGGTCGGATTTCACGCAGCCAAGGATGGCCTGTCGGCCCTCTCCGGATCATGCTTATGATTCAGGCGTGTTCGATTCCCGGCACATCAGGTCATTCCATGAAGTGGTCCGGACCGGCTCCTACTCCGCCGCCGCCCGCTCGCTCGGCTATACGCAGCCCGCGATCACCCAGCAGATGAAGGCGCTCGAACGGTCCGTCGGCACGGTCCTGTTCACCCGCGTCGGCCGCAGGATGCGGCTCACCGAAGCGGGCGAGGCGCTGTCCCGGCATGCGGGGATCATCCTCGGCAACATCGACGCCGCTCAGCAGCAGATGAACGCCATCACGGGCCTGCGCACCGGCCGCGTCCGCATCTGCGCCTTCCCCAGCGCCAACGCCACCCTCATCCCCGAGGCACTGTCCCGGCTCGCGGCGAGCCATCCCGGGGTGCGCGTGGAACTCCAGGAGAACGAACCGCCCGAGTCGCTCCAGCGCCTGGTCGACGGCGACTGCGACGTCACCCTGGCCTTCCACTATCCCGGCCTGCACGAGGACGTGCCGGACGAGGTGGTGGAAATCCCGCTGATGGAGGACCAGTTGACGGTCCTCATGCCGTCCGGGCATCCGCTGGCCCGGCGCCGTTCCGTCCGGCTCGTCGACCTCGCGGGCGAGCGCTGGATCGCGGGCTGTCCGCGCTGCCGCGCGAACTTTCTGCACGAGTGCGCCGAGCAGGGCTTCACGCCCGACATCGCCTTCACCACGGACGACAACCTCGTCATCCAGAGCCTGGTCGCCGAGAGGCTCGGCATCGCGATGATGCCGGGGCTCGTCCTCGACTTCCTGCGCCACCGCCAGGTGACGGGCCGGGCCCTCGATCCGGCGTCACGGCGACAGGTCTCGGCGTACGCGCTGCGGGAGCATCTGCGGATTCCCGCGACGGCGCTGGTGCTGGAGGAACTGAAGGCGGTCGCCGCGAACCGCGTGGGCTGCTGAGACGGCTCGGCCCCCTCCCCTCCCCCACCCCCCTTTCCCCACCCCAACCCCTCTCCCCATCCATAAGCGGAAGTTGGGGAGTGGCTTAGAAACTGTCGTTGGACGTGATGGAAGGGCAGCAGGACGCTGCCTCTATGAGTGCCTCCACCACCGCGTACCGAGCGGCCCGCACCACCGGGCGGCTGGACGCCCTCGTCGCCGGCGTCCGCGAGGCCGTCGGCCGGGGCCTTCCGCCGGATCTGACGGCGTACCTGGTCGGCGAGCGGCTCGCGCCGCATCTGGGAGCGGCCGATCTGCTCACCGAGGAGCAGCGCGAGGGTGATCCCGGGCGCTACCGGCAGCATCTGCTGCACGCCGAGCACGACGGCAGCTTCTCGGTGGTCGGCATCGTCTGGCTGCCGGGCCAGTACACGCCGGTCCATGACCATGTCTCCTGGTGCGTCACCGGCGTCCACGAGGGCGCGGAGCACGAGCGGCGCTACCGCCTTGTCCCGGCGGAGTCCGACGCCCCCGCGCGACTCGTCGCCACCGAGGACCTGGTCAACGGGCAGGGCACGGTGTGCGGTTTCGCGCCGCCCGGTGACATCCACCGGGTCTGGAACGGCGGCACGCGGCGGGCGGTCTCGCTCCATGTGTACGGCGCGGACATCTCCCGCCTGGGCACCAGCGTGCGCCGGGTGTACGAACTGCCGGCCGACCGCTGATGGCGCTCATCGGCCAGCGGCCGCGCGTCGCCGCCGCCCCTCCCCGCCCGGGACCGCTTCCGGGGCTCGGCCTCGCCTCGCTCGGTGTCCTGGCGGCCTGGGCGACGCACGCCCTGATCCCGGCCGTGCCGATGCTGACGGCGGCCGTGGTGCTCGGGCTCGCGGCGGCGCATGTGCCGGGGGTGCGCGCTGTCGTACGTGGCCGGGCCAAGGCGGGGCTCTCGCTCGCCGGGAAGCGGCTGATGCGGCTCGGCATCGTCCTGCTCGGCCTGAAGCTGAGCCTGGACGACGTCCTCGGCCTCGGCTGGGCGACGGTGGCGATGGTGCTCGGGGTGGTCGCGGCGACGTTCTTCGGGACGTGGTGGCTCGGCCGCCGGATGGGGCTGCCCGGCGACCAGCCGCTCCTGATCGCCACCGGCTACTCGATATGCGGCGCCTCCGCGATCGGCGCGGTCAGCGAGGTGACCGGGAGCGAGGAGCGGGAGCGGGAGCGGGACGCGGCGGTCTCGGTGGCGCTCGTGACACTGTGCGGGACGCTCGCCATCGCCGTACTGCCGCTGTTGCAGGGGCCGTTGGGGCTCGATGACGCGGAGTTCGGCCGGTGGGCCGGGGCGAGCGTGCACGACGTGGGGCAGGTGGTGGCCACCGCGCAGACCGCCGGGGCCGGGGCGCTCGGGGACGCGGTTCTGGTGAAGCTGATGCGGGTGGCGGTACTTGCGCCGCTGGTGGCGGCGGTGGGTCTTTCGCTGCGAGCTCGCGCGAACGCCGCGCGCGGGGCGGGGAAGCGGAGGCCGCCGTTGCTGCCGCTGTTCGTGGCGGGGTTCATCGGGATGGTCGCGGTACGGAGTACCGGGTGGGTGCCTGGGGCGGCGCTTGACGTGGCTGGGCACGCGCAGGAACTACTGCTGGCGGCCGCTCTGTTCGGTCTCGGGGCGGCGGTGGATCTGCCCTCGCTGACCCGGACGGGCGGGCGGGTGGCGGCGCTTGGCTTGTGTGCGTGGGTGGTGGTGGCGGGGGTTTCTTATGGGGGCGTGCTGCTGGTGGGGTAGGGGGATTTGTCCCCAACCCCGCCCCTTCCCGAAAACCATGCCTGCGCCCCGGACCTACCTGGGGCTCCGCCCCAGACCCCGTACAAGATGTCCTCAAACGCCGGACGGGCTGGGCCGCACGGGTTTGTGACGCCTCAAGAGGAAGGGCCGTACGAGCTCACCGACGAGAAGCGCGAGCACGAGATAGATC